>NZ_JBAWDE010000405.1:0-5457 GCF_049590575.1 Pseudomonas sp. | reverse complement strand
CCCCCGATGAGGGAGTGCCAGCCACCGAGTGTATCGACTGGCTCACCGCTATCGGGGGCAAGCCCCCTCCCACCTTGTTCACCGCGTTCTGTCAGTCAGTGATCACCACTCGGCAAAACTGCCGTCGGCATGGCGCCAGATCGGGTTGCGCCAGCGGTGGCCGATGGCGGCGCGTTCGATCACGTATTCCTCGTTGATCTCAATGCCCAGGCCCGGCCCGTTAGGGATCTTCACAAAGCCCTGGTCATAGTCGAACACGCCGGGGTCGCGCACGTAGTCGAGCAGGTCGTTGCTCTCGTTGTAGTGAATGCCCAGGCTTTGCTCCTGGATAAACGCGTTGTAGCAAACCGCGTCCAATTGCAGGCAGGCCGCCAAGGCAATCGGGCCCAGCGGGCAGTGCAGGGCCAGGGCCACATCGTAGGCTTCGGCCATGTTGGCGATCTTGCGGGTTTCGGTGATGCCACCGGCGTGGGAGGCGTCCGGCTGGATGATGTCGACGTAGCCTTCGCTGAGCACGCGCTTGAAATCCCAGCGCGAGAACAGGCGCTCGCCCAGGGCGATCGGCGTGCTGGTCAGCGGCGCCAGCTCTTTCAGCGCTTCATAGTTTTCGCTGAGCACCGGCTCTTCGATAAACATCAGTTTGTACGGGTCCAGCTCTTTCATCAGCACCTTGGCCATGGGCTTGTGCACCCGGCCATGGAAGTCGACGCCGATGCCGACGTTCGGGCCAACCGCATCGCGCACGGCCGCGACGTTGGCCAGGGCCAGGTCGACTTTCTCAAAGCTGTCGACGAATTGCAGCTCTTCGGTGCCGTTCATTTTCACCGCGGTAAAGCCACGCGCGACGGCCTCCTTGGCGGCGCGGGCGGTGTCGGCGGGGCGGTCGCCGCCGATCCACGAATACACGCGGATCTTGTCACGCACCTGGCCACCCAGCAGGTCGCTGACCGACACGCCCAGGGCCTTGCCTTTGATGTCCCACAGCGCCTGGTCGATGCCCGCGAGGGCGCTCATGTGCACCGCACCGCCACGGTAGAAGCCGCCGCGATAGAGCACGGTCCAGATGTCTTCGATATTGCGGGGGTCTTTGCCGATCAGGTAGTCGGACAGTTCCTCGACCGCAGCCGCCACGGTGTGGGCGCGGCCCTCGACCACGGGCTCGCCCCAGCCGGTCACGCCCTGGTCGGTCTCGACCTTGAGGAAGCACCAGCGCGGCGGAACGATGAAGGTCGTCAATTTGGTGATTTTCATCTTCTTATCTCTCTTATCGATGCAGCGCCCAGGGCGCACAGCTTGCGTTCTTTTCAGCGCATCAGTTCAGCGCGTTCCAGGCCGCGACGTAGGCCTGGGCACTGTTCGCCACCTGGTCCACCGACATGCCCGGCTTGAACAACCCGGAACCCAGGCCGAAACCCTTGGCGCCCGCGTCGAAATACATTTGCATGTTGCTTG
Source organism: Pseudomonas sp. (assembly GCF_049590575.1). Lineage (GTDB taxonomy): Bacteria > Pseudomonadota > Gammaproteobacteria > Pseudomonadales > Pseudomonadaceae > Aquipseudomonas. Next base: position 4,005 of record NZ_JBAWDE010000405.1, on the reverse strand, counting down.
GCGTCACGCCGCCTACCGGCAGCAGCAACGTACCCGCCGGCAATACCGCCAGCCACGCCTTGATCACCGCCGGGCCCATTTGCTCGGCCGGGAACAGCTTCAACACATCCGCGCCTTCGGCCAGTGCCGCGAACGCCTCGGTCGGCGTGGCCACACCCGGCGACAGGTACAAACCCGCGGCTTTCGCGGCGCGCAGCACCTTGGCGTCGCTGTGGGGCATGACGATCACTTGGCCGCCGGCCGCCTTTACCTGCTCGACCTGCTCCGGCGTCAACACCGTGCCGGCGCCGATCAGGCAATCGGCGGGCAAGGTGTCGCGCAGGGTGCGGATGCTGGTGTAGGGGTCAGGCGAATTCAGCGGGACTTCGATCACACGAAAGCCGGCCTGGTACAACACTTGGCCGACCGCCTCGGCTTCATCTGGCGTTACGCCACGCAGGATCGCGATCAAACCGTTTTGTGCGAGTGCTTGCTTGAGCATGTCAGGCCTCCGTTGCACGTTGAATGAGCCCAGCCGCCAGCGCCAATTGCCACAGGCCGCGCTCGGTGGCTTCCTGCGCCAGGCTGACCTGGGCAAAACCGCACAGGGCGAGGGCACGTTGATAGCGGGCGCAGAGGGCGGCGGCGCCGACCAGGATGATCGGCGGGTGTTTTGCGTGGTCCAGGCCGGCGAGTTCATGGCCAATCAGCAGGCCGGACAGGTAATCGGGCTGTTGCTCGGGCGCAAGTTCGGCGGTGAGCCCCAGGGTGCGCGCGCTGAACAGCGTCGACAGCACGCCGCGCTGGCCGTCCTTTGACAGGGCCACCTGCACCCCGCGATCAAATGCCTCGGCCTGGAACTGCTCAGTAGCCTTTTGAGTACGCCCGAGGATGCTGTGCTTGCTCAACACCGCAAACACTTCGCCGGTCATGAACGTATCGAAATGGGTGATGCGGCCTTCAACCACGTCGACCCATTTGGAATGGCTGCCCGGCAGGCCGATCACGACTTCAGCGCTGGCGGGCAGGCTTTGCAGCACGCCCAGCACTTGGGTTTCTTCGCCGCGCATCACATTGGGCAAGCCGACCTGTTCGATCACGCCGGGCACAATGTGCACGTCCACCCCGCGCAGGCTACGCACGGTGTGCAGCGCCTTGCCCAGGCTGGCAACGTCGACCGGGGTATTGCGGTAGGCCGCTTCACTCCAGCCCTGGGCGCTGCCGACCATGCCGCAGGCGATCACCGGCAGGTGCGGCTCGGCGTCGAGCCAGTCGCCGCACGCCGCATCGAACGCCAACTCGAAGCCATCGCTGCAAGGTACACCGGCAATCTCCCGCGGCTCGCTGGGCAGGTGCATGATGCCCGACGCCAGCGCGCGCTGGTCCAGCACCACGCCGCCCGGGCCGAGTTTGTAAGCACGAAGGGAGCTGGTCCCCCAGTCGAGCGCGATCAATTGCGCCTGCATCGCTTCACCTGAAATGAGTGGGTGCTGAAAAAAGCAGATGGGCGAATATAAACCTATGGCTGGCGATATCTCAATATATAAATAACAGTCCCATATAGTGGGAGATATCCATAAAAAGCCCACCCCCTTGTCAAGGTGGTGGGCTATCGCTTCAAGTTGTGCTTAAAAAATAGACAAGTCCAGCTCGCGCATAGCCCCCATCCAGATCGCGTAGTCGGTGTGATCCTTCAGGTCGTCGCCGGTATCGGGGTGCAGGAACACCACCAAACCATTGCGATTGAGCGCCAGCCACGGCAACACCACGCCGATGTATTCGGCGTCGAACGCCAGCTGGCAGCTCCAGTCGGGGTGCGGGCCCACCGGCCGTTCATGCACGCGGCCCATGCGCAGCGGGAACAGTTTTGCGCCGTCCTCGCACAAGGTGCGCGCCTGGTCGATGGTGGTGGCGTCAAAGTAGATATGGGCGTGGTAGCCCTTGATACGTTGCATGTCGGACTCCGGATCCACTGTGCGCCAAATCCTAGACCGCAATCGATGGCAGGGCCAGCCCGGTCAGTGACTGCGCGCTGCTGGCCTGCTCGGCCAGCAGCCAGTCGACAAACCGCTCGACCAACTGCCCCCGGCGCTTGCGCTGCGGCTGCACCACGTAATAGCCGAAGCGCGAGACCACTGTGTCGTTGATCGGCCGGCACAGCCAGTTCTGTTCCAGCAGGTTATCCACCAAATGGCGCCAGCCGATCGCCACGCCCTGGCCGGCAATCGCGGCCTGGATCAGCAGGGTGTAATTGTCGAAACGCAGTTGGCCGGGCGTGGGCGTGGCGTTGATCCCCAGCTCGCGAAACACGCCGCTCCAGTCGAACCACTGGCTGTTGTTTTCCTGGCGCAGGTGCAGCAGCGGCACATCCTGCAAGTTCTGCAGGCTCAGCGGCGTGGCCTGGCCCTTGAGCCACTGCGGGCTGCACACCGGAAACACTTCCTCGTTGAACAGCCACAGGCTGTCGCCCTGCTTGAAGCGGCCATCGCCGAACAACACCGCCACGTCGATATCGCTGCGCAAGGTTGCGTGGTTGCGCTCACTGGTCACCAGGCTCACGTCCACTTGAGGGTTGGCGGCGTGGAAGCGGTGCAAACGCGGCATCAGCCAGTAGGCGGCGAAGGCGAAGTCGGTGGCCACTTGCAGGACTTCGTGCTGGTCCTGCTGGGTGATTTCGCTCAGGCCCTGGTTGATGGCCTGCAAGCCGCCCTGGACGTGCTCGAACAGCAGCGCGCCGGCGTCGGTCAGCTCGATACCCCGGTAGATGCGATCAAACAGGCGGATCGCCAGCTGCTCTTCGAGGCGCTTGATCTGTTGGCTGATGGCGGGCTGGGTGGTGCCCAGCTCCATCGCCGCAGCCGTAAAGCTGCGATGACGCGCCGCAGCTTCGAACGCGCGCAGCAGGTCGAGGGACAAATCGCCAAGGGCTTCATACATAAGCTGTGCTTATCCTAGACATTGCTTTTCATGGGCTTTACCCCATTTTCCATGGGCCGCATGCTCATTCGCATAAACACCGCCTATGGAATGCCGAAGACTCATGAAGCGCAAGAACATTCTTTTCATCATGGCCGATCAAATGGCCGCGCCGATGCTTCCGTTCTACGGACCTTCCCCGATCAAGTTGCCCAACCTGAGCCGCCTCGCCGCACAGGGCGTGGTGTTCGACGCCGCCTACTGCAACAGCCCGCTGTGCGCGCCGTCGCGTTTTACCCTGGTCAGCGGCCAATTGCCGAGCAAGATCGGCGCCTACGACAACGCGGCGGATTTCCCCGCCGATGTGCCGACGTATGCCCACTACCTGCGTCGCCTCGGCTACCGCACTGCGCTGTCGGGCAAGATGCATTTCTGTGGCCCCGACCAGTTGCACGGCTTCGAGGAACGCCTGACCAGCGACATCTACCCCGCGGACTATGGCTGGGCGGTGAACTGGGACGAGCCGGACGTCCGCCCCACCTGGTTCCACAACATGTCCTCGGTACTGCAGGCCGGCCCGTGCGTGCGCACCAACCAGCTGGATTTCGACGAAGAAGTGGTGTTCAAGGCCCAGCAATACCTGTTCGACCATATCCGCGAAGACGGCGACCAGCCGTTCTGCCTCACCGTCTCGATGACTCACCCACACGACCCGTACACCATTCCCAAGCCGTTCTGGGACCTGTACGACGACAGCGACATCCCCTTGCCTACGACGCCGCCCCAGGCTGATCTGGACCCACATTCACAACGCCTGCTCAAGGTCTACGACCTGTGGGACAAACCGCTGCCTGTGGATAAGATCCGCGATGCGCGGCGTGCCTACTTCGGCGCGTGCAGCTACATCGACAGCAACGTCGGCAAGCTCCTGCAAACCCTCGAAGACACCGGCCTGGCCGACGACACCGTCATTATTTTCTCCGGCGACCACGGCGACATGCTCGGCGAGCGCGGGCTCTGGTACAAAATGCACTGGTTTGAAATGGCCGCCCGCGTGCCGCTGCTGGTCAGCGCGCCGGGGCAGTTTGCGCCGGGGCGCGTGTCCGAGGC
>NZ_JBAWDE010000404.1:0-3618 GCF_049590575.1 Pseudomonas sp. | reverse complement strand
GCCTCGGCCTGCGCCCACTGCTTCTGGTTGCGATAGGTGCGCGCGACCGTGGCCAGCGCCTGGGCCGTCAGGTCGCGGTTGCTGCCTTGGGCCTCGTACACCTTGACCACTTCGGCGTCCTGGCCGGCCCAACCGGCGATCACCAGATGGTCGCTGACTTGGCCGGGCGTCTGGCGCTCGGCGGGCAGCTGACGCAATTGCGTGAGCGCGGGCGTGAAGTTGCCGTTGCGCGCCTGGATGATCAGGGCGTCATAGGCCGGGTCGGCCATGGCGAAGGTGGGGATCAGCAATTGGCTGCACAAGGCTGCTCCGATGAACAGTCGCAACCGGCCTGAGGCACTGAGTGGTAGGTTTTGCAACATATCGTGAGCTTCCTTACACACGGAAAGCGTAACGATAGGTGGTCCTGAGCAAATTGCGTCAGGGTGTCGGCGTCGCGTGACCCGACCTGGCTTTCCTGTAGGAACTATCCCTGACACGCGTGGGCAAAAGGGCAATTCAGAACAATTGTTCAGAATTGCCCAAGCATCTGAAATACGAATGGGGGAGCGGACTTGCCTGCGATAAGGGTGTGCCAACCGGCGAACGCGCCGGTCGTTTGACCCCTATCGCGGGCAATCCCGCTCCCCCATTATTTATTTCAGGGCGGCGACTAAATCGTTACTGCGCGCCGCTCACTGCACCGACTTTGCCCATTACAAACCCGATAAATTGCTCGACGGTCATTTTCTGGCCGTTGAAGGTCACTTCATTGTTGGCGTAGTGCAGTTTGGACACTACGTCGCTGCCCACCAGGGTCGCCAGCTGGGTACCGACGGCCATGCCGCTGACCATCTCGCTGGCCATCTGGGATTGCTGCTCGATGGCTTTAGGGTCGGTCACGCCACCCACTTGGGCTTGCAGGGCGGCAACGTCGGCGATCATCGGCTTGGACAGGGTCAGGTTGGCATCCAGCAGCGACACCATCTGCTTGCCCAGCTCAACCGGCGGCAGCTCCATGGACGCAGGCTTGGCCAGGTCCACCACCAGGTTGAACTTGCTTTCGCCGTGGGTGGTTTTCAGCGACAGGTTTTCCAGCGCGAAATGCGGCTTGGCGGCCAGCAGCTGGTTGACGTTGGCTTCGGCCAGGGTTTGCTCGGCTTCGGTCAGTTGCAGCTCCGGCACCGGTTGGCCGGCGGCGGCAGCGGCTTGTACCGGTTGCATCTTGTCCTGGTACAGCTTGGTCAGCAGCAGCGCAGAAGGTACATCGATGTTCTTCACGCTTACGGCCATGGCCGCAGAGCCAACCGGTTTGCCTTGGTAACCGATCTCGTCGATTTTGTAATCGACGCGGCCTTGCATGTTGTTGTCTTTGATTTCGCTGGTGTCTTTCTGCTCGAAGCCCTTGAGCGTCAACACGGCCTTCTGCGGGCCGAACGTGAACTTGCTGTCGCTGAGCTCAACCGTGTTCTGGCCGGTATAGAAGCCGAAGGTGGATTTTTCCAGGTTGCTGGCGACGGTGAAACCGCCCAGTTCGCCTTCGAATGGCGTGCCATTGGCATCGACCGCGGCCACCTTGAGGCTGTTCATGTAGCCATCAGCCTTGACCTTCTGGCCTTCGGCGGTGCTGTCGAAGTCCAGGTTGGCGCCGGAGAAGCTGACCGAGGACGTGTCGTCCTTGAACTCCAGAGGCAGCAGTTCGACGTTGCCGTTGACCGAACGGCTGTAGCCGATATTGGCGACGCCTTTGAGCGGCGACACATCCTTGGCGGCAGCGAACCATTTTTCGGTGGTAGGGTTTTTCTCAAGCGAAAAGTGACTGGTGGCCATGACCGGCAGCCATTTCAGCGACACCAGGCGCGAGAATGGCAGCGGGCCGTGTTCGATATGGTCGACAAACAGCAATTCGGGGTCAGGGTTCTGCTCGCCGAACACCGAACCCTGGCCCTTCAGGCGATAGTGCGCGGTGCTGCTGAACAGGCCACGGTCCAGGGACACCAGTTCCAGGGTCGCGGTGCCGTCGACGCCGGCCATGGAGCGCTGCAGTTCCTTGTTGGCGTCTTGAACTGCCGTTTGCAGCACGGGCTCCAGTTGCTTACCGGTGTACCAGGCGCCGCCTGCACTGACGACGCCGACGGCGACAACGAAACCCAAAAGAACAACTGCTGGCTTATTCATGAAGTGACCTGATCAAATCCTGTGAGAAGTGGGCTGTCTTCCATGAACCCCGAAGGAGTTGGCTCAAGCCCGCCGAAAGCGGGGGAAGATTAGCACTGGCGGCCGCGAACGGCCCAGCTTTTCAGAGGGGTAAGACCTGCAGTTGGTTCACCAGGCGGTTCAGGAATACTCCAATTCGAACGCGTCGAGCTGGTGATCGAAACTCTTCAGGCGTGCGGTCCAGGTGTACACCAACACCTCAAACTCGCGGTGGATCACAGCATTGCCCGGCGTGTCAGCCTTGGGGTCGCAGAAATCCAGCTGGTAACGCTCACGCGCCATCTGGGTTGCCACGTCGGATAATTCCCGCGCGTTATTAAGCCAATGCCTACCATCGGCGACCTGTTGGTCGAGGGCCGCGCACTGTTTTTTCAAGACTTCGAGGCTTTTTTCCAAGGGCGTGCCGGTGAGGTCGCCCATGACTTCCTGGAAGGTACGCCCGGGCTGCCAGTAGCTGCCCCAGAAATAGCGGTCGAACACGGTTTCAACCCGACGCAGGGCAACCTTGGTGTCCCAGATCGCCACGCGGGTCTTGCCTTGTTCGAGGAGCTTTTTCTTTACCCGTTGGTTTTGGTAGGAGGCCCACGCCACCACGCCAATCGACAAGGTGCCAATCACCAGGCACGCGCTGTCGAGAAATACCATGGCCTTGTCGATTTGATGGGCGAGCATGACGCCGTAGAAATAGGCAGCCGATAACAGCACCAGTGCGAAACACACGCACCAGAAAGCGGGAGCATAAGGGTTTTTCATTATTGGAATCCCCATGAGCAAACGCGAGCAGTGTCAGGCGAGTCGCCACGGCAACTCGCCCTTCAAAGCATAGCTACCTGCTCAGGGTTTGCCGGGCTGTGACGCTTGCGTTCGTCCGCTTTCCCAGCCGCCGCCCAGGGCCAGGAACAGATCGATCTGGCTCATCGCAACCTGAGTGTTGGCGGCGGCCAGTTGCGCACGCACATCGGTGTAGGTGCGGGTGGCTTGCAGGTCGGCCAGGAACGACGCGCGGCCGGCCTGGAAGAAGCGGTGCGTCTGGTCTGCGGCTTCCCTGGCGGATTCACCGGCGTCGCTCAGGGCGTCGCGGCGCTGCAGCTGCGCAGTGTATTGCGCCAGGCCGGTCTGGGTTTCGCGGATGGCGTTGAGCACCACCCCGTCAAAGTGCGCCAGGGCACCCTGGGTCGCGGCTTCGGCTTCGCGGATGCGCGCGCGCGCACCGTTGGTCGGCACGGTCCAACTGATCAGCGGGCCAAAGCCCCAGCGGTTGGTGGCCGGCGTGCCGAGGTTCTCGAGCAGGCCAACGGTGCCCACGGTGGCGCCGATGCTGATGTCCGGGTACAGCGCACCCGTGGCCACGCCGATACGTGCGGTGGCGGCCGCCAGTTGGCGCTCGGCCTGGCGCACATCAGGGCGACGCTTGAGCAGGGC
>NZ_JBAWDE010000403.1:0-2986 GCF_049590575.1 Pseudomonas sp. | reverse complement strand
GCCCAGGCCAGCGCGGTGATCGCAGGGGCGCCGCTGCGGCCCGAAGTGAATTTCAACCTCGCGACCAGCCGCCAGCGCTTGTTGCGTGGCAGCGGCGGGCCGAACCTGGATGCGTCGCAGAGCGATGATGTGGTCGACAACTTCGGTGCCGACCTTACCGCCAGTTATGAAGTGGACTTCTGGGGTGGCCGCGCAGCCGCCCGCGACAGCGCCGCGTACAGCCTTCAGGCCAGCGAGTTCGACCAGGCAACCGTGGAGCTGACCTTGCTCGGCAATGTGGCCGACCGTTACGCGCAAACCCTCGCGGCGCGTCAACGCCAGCAGATCGCCGAGCTGAACCTGGCCAATGCGCGCAACGTCCTCGACCTGGTGCAAACCCGTTATGACGCGGGCTCCGCCACCGCCCTGGAACTGGCCCAGCAGAAAAGCCTGGTGGCCAGCCAGCAACGCCAGCTGCCGCTGATCCAGCAATTGGCCGAAGAATCGCAGATCACCCTGGCCGCCCTCCTCGGCCAGCCGGTGCAAGCGCTGGACCTGGGTAACGAACCTTTCCAGGCGCTGACCTGGCCGACCATTGGCGCCGGCCTGCCCAGCCAATTGCTCAGCCGTCGCCCCGACATCGCCAAGGCCGAGGCCGAGCTGGCCGCGGCGCAAGCGGACGTCACCGTGGCACGAGCCGCCATGCTGCCTAAGTTGACCCTGGGGGCCACCTTGGGCTCGGACGCCTACAAAGCCATGGAAATCCTGCGCAGCCCTTACTACACGCTGACCGCCGGGCTGGTAGGGCCGATCTTCAACAATAGCCGTTTAAGTGCCGAGCGCGACAAGGCCCGCGCGCGCCAGGACGAACTGCTCCAGACCTACCGCGGCGCGATCATCAACGGCTTTGCCGATGTGGAAAAAGCCCTCAGCAGCATCACGCGCCTGGACGAGCAGCGCGAGTGGCAGACCGAGGAATTGCAACAAGCCCAAAGCGCCTTCCAGATCGCCGAGAGCCGTTACCAGGCGGGCGCCGAAGACCTGCTGACCGTGCTCGAAACCCAGCGCACGCTGTATGCGGCCCAGGACATGAACGTGCAACTGCGCTTGTCGCGACTGCAAGCCAGCATCGCCCTGTACAAGGCAATGGGCGGTGGCTGGGGTAAAGAAATCCCATAACAAAAATCCGAATGCGTACGCATCACGTCTGAAAATCCTACATTCGTAGACCCCTGGTACTTGGTAAAAAGCCGTCCCTGAACGGTTGCCCGGTGCCTCGTGATGAAACCCAGCGCTCTTGTAAAAAGCCTGATGTGCGGCTACATCGGGCTGGCGGCCAGCCTGGCCCTTGCCGAACCCTTGATTGCGCCCACCGCGATTGACTGGTTGCTCGACTGCCCCTTCCCTGCCTTCGCACAGCCGGACCACGAAGTGCTTGAGCGGACCCAGTGCGGCAGCGTGAACGTACCTCGCGACTATGCTGCGCCCAAGCGTGGCAGCGTGCGCCTGGCCGTGACCCGGGTCGGCGCCCGTGACCCGCTCAATCGCGTGGGTGTGTTGTTTATCCAGGCCGGCGAGCCAGAAAGTGTTCAAGGCGCAACCTCAGTCCTGCACTTGGTCAGCCGCTGGAAGTCCTTCGCGACCCCGGCCTATCGCACACTCGTCGACCGCTATGACGCCATCGAACTGAGCCCGCGCGACCTGAGCCAGGACCGGGGTATCGAGCTGGCGGCACAAGACATGGAATTTGTGCGCGCGCAACTCGGCGAGGCACGGCTCAACTACCTCGGTAACGCGGACGCGGCCAGGCTTGGCAGCCGGTACGCGGCGCTGTTTTCCGAACACGTCGCACGCATGGTCCTGGTCAACCTTGGGCGCGACGCGCCGGCCGATACCAACGTCGAGCAATTGCTGCTCAAAGAGTCGGCGCAATCGCCTTCGGTGGGAGCCGGCTGCGTCAACCGCTGGGTCGGTGACTTTCTGGTGTACGGCAAACAGCCACCGTCTTCCACGCGCTGCCTGGACCTCGGCGGTTGGGAATAAACACCCGATTGCGACCTCTTCACGCCGAAAACGACACCCTGCGTTGACGCTCCGGTCCAATCGCTATTAAGTGCTATTTATCCGCATTAATACGATAAATCGAACCCATGCTAAGCCGCCCGCTACGACGCAAACGCCAGAAGCTGTCCGATGTGATTGTCGAGTCGGTCAAGCGCTCCATCGTCACCGATGCGCTGAAGCCCGGCGACCGCCTGCCCACCGAGCGCGAGCTGATGGAAAGCTTCCAGTGCTCCAAGGGCTCGGCCCGCGAGGCGCTCAAGGCGCTGGAGGTCGAAGGCCTGGTGAACACGCGCACCGGCCCCAGCGGCGGTGCCTACCTGAACCAGGCCGGCACCGAACCCGCCAGCCGTGCCCTGCGCAACTACCTGCACTTCCAGCACCTGGACGGTGAACAGGTGTACCAGCTGCGCAAGGTGATTGAAGTGGAACTGGCGGTGTCGGTGCTTGGGCGTTTGAGCGAAGACGACTACCAGGCCTTGCAGGACAATGTGGAGCTGTGCAGCGCCCCGGAAGACAGCGAAGCCGGCCAGCGCGAGCAACGCCTGGCGGAACTGGAGTTCCACAACCTGCTCGCCAAGGCCTGCCCCAACCCGTTGCTGAGTTTTATGGCGCAATTTCTCAACGACCTGCTGCGTGACCTGGTGGTGCTGAAAAAAGCCTACAAGCCCAAGCGCAAGCAGTTCGACGCGGCCAACCTCGACTATCACAAACAGCTGCTGATCGCGTTTCGCGCCGGCGATGAACGCGCCGTGCGCAGCTTGATGCATGAACACATGTGCGATGCCGAACACCATATGGCCGCGCTGGAAGGCCAGGTCAGCCCGCACTTTTTGCTGGAGTTCGATCACTCTTGAAAAACACCACAGACCCAAGGTGGGAGCGGGCTTGCTCGCGAAGGCGGTGGGTCAGCCAAGCATCCGGTGACTGATGCACTGCCTTCGCG
>NZ_JBAWDE010000402.1:0-14285 GCF_049590575.1 Pseudomonas sp. | reverse complement strand
CCCCCGATGCGGCCTACAGATCAATCAAGGCGCAGGGTTCGGATGATCCTTCTGAATCGCCTCAATCCCTTCCAGCACCTCTTTCGACAGTTTCAGGTCAGCACTGGCGATGTTGCTGTCCAGCTGCTCCAGGCTGGTCGCGCCAATAATGTTGCTGGTCACAAACGGCTGCTGCGTCACGAACGCCAATGCCATCTGCGCCGGGTCCAGGCCGTGTTCGCGCGCCAGGGCCACATAGCGGCTGCACGCCGCTTCCGACTGCGGGTTGAAGTAGCGGCTGAAGCGGCTGTATTCGGTCAGGCGTGCTTTTGCCGGGCGTGCGCCGTTTTCGTATTTGCCGCTGAGCATGCCGAATGCCAGCGGCGAGTACGCCAGCAGGCCGCATTGCTCGCGAATCGCGACTTCCGCCAAGCCTACTTCAAAGCTGCGGTTGAGCAGGTTGTAGGGGTTCTGGATCGACACCGCGCGGGGCCAGCCACGGGCTTCGGCCAGGGCCAGGAATTTCATGGTGCCCCACGGGGTTTCGTTGGACAGGCCGATATGCCGGATCTTGCCGGCCTTGACCTGCTCGTCCAGCGCCTCGAGGGTTTCTTCCAGCGGGGTCAGGTCGTCTTCGTCCTTGTGCTTGTAGCTCAACTGGCCGAAGAAATTGGTGCTGCGCTCCGGCCAGTGCAACTGGTAGAGGTCGATCCAGTCGGTTTGCAGGCGCTTGAGGCTGGCGTCGAGGGCTTCGACGATGTGCTTGCGGTTGTGGCGCAGGTGGCCATCGCGGATGTAGTCGATGGTGTTGCCGGGGCCGGCGATCTTGCTGGCGAGGATCCAGTCGGCACGGTCGCCGCGGCTTTTGAAGTAATTACCGATGTAGCGCTCGGTGGTGGCGTAGGTGTCGGCCTTGGGCGGCACCGGGTACATTTCGGCGGTGTCGAGGAAATTGATCCCCGCGGCCTTGGCCCGTTCGATCTGCGCGAAGGCCTCTGCCTCGCTGTTCTGCTCGCCCCAGGTCATGGTGCCCAAGGCTATCGCGCTTACGTTCAGATCGGTTCGGCCCAGCTGTCGATAATCCATCGGGTACTCCTTCGGGAAAACAATCATAAAAGCAGGTTGAATTTTTTTTCGCAATCTGCATAATTGCCCACCTCTTTCTGCAGTGGAAGTGATGCGCCGTCTGCCGAAGAATCTTGCCGTTGAACGGACGCGCCGACCCGAGCCCCCGATAGCGTCTGTATCCGGCTGCCTTTGACTTGTCAAAGTACGCACTATTCAGTAAGATCCGCCGTCTAATTTACAGGGCGGCCCCTGAGGCTATTAAAGAATGACAACTTTTACTGCAAAACCGGAAACAGTTCAGCGCGACTGGTTTGTCGTCGACGCCGCTGGTCAGACTCTGGGTCGTCTGGCCACTGAAGTCGCCAGCCGTCTGCGTGGCAAGCACAAGCCTGAGTACACCCCTCACGTTGACACCGGTGACTACATCGTGATCATCAACGCTGAGCAGGTTCGTGTAACCGGCAACAAAGCAAGCGACAAAATGTACTACCGTCACTCCGGTTTCCCAGGCGGCATCAAGTCTTCCAATTTCGAAGGCCTGATCGCTAAGAAGCCTGAGGCCCCGATTGAAATCGCGGTTAAAGGTATGCTGCCGAAGGGCCCACTGGGTCGCGATATGTTTCGCAAGCTGAAAGTCTATGCGGGCGCTGTACACCCTCATGCTGCTCAGCAGCCCCAAGAACTGAAGTTTTAACGGAATAGTTCATTATGTCGGCGACTCAAAATTACGGCACTGGCCGTCGCAAAACCGCAACCGCACGCGTTTTCCTGCGTCCGGGCACTGGTAACATCTCGATCAACAACCGCACTCTGGAAAACTTCTTCGGTCGCGAAACTGCCCGCATGGTAGTTCGTCAACCGCTGGAACTGACCGAGACCGTTGAAAAGTTCGACATCTACGTCACCGTTATCGGTGGCGGTGTAAGTGGTCAAGCTGGCGCAATCCGCCACGGTATCACTCGCGCTCTGATGCAGTACGACGAAACCCTGCGCGGCGCTCTGCGCAAAGCTGGCTTCGTGACTCGTGATGCCCGTGAAGTTGAACGTAAGAAAGTCGGTCTGCGTAAAGCGCGTAAGCGTCCGCAGTACTCGAAGCGTTAATTCGCTTTACGTTCCACAAAAACGCCCAACTCCTCACGGAGCTGGGCGTTTTTTATTGCCTGCGATTTATGCACAAATTTGCGCGTGACAACTTGCCACATCCGTAGACCCCCTATACTACAAGGCCTGGAGGCGCAGGCCCGGGCAATTCCCTTGTCATACGTGGGGCTTTTCATTACCATCCGACAAAATTTTTATAAGTAAAAGATTCAACACTTAGTAGACGCCTGATTTAACAGGCCAAAAAGCTGATGGGAGAGGACTGAATGAGCAATGACGGCGTGAATGCAGGCCGGCGTCGCTTCTTGGTAGCAGCCACATCCGTGGTGGGTGCTGCAGGAGCGGTGGGGGCTGCGGTCCCGTTCGTGGGGTCATGGTTTCCCAGTGCCAAGGCGAAAGCCGCAGGTGCACCGGTGAAGGTGAATGTCAGCAAGATCGACCCAGGCCAGCAGATGATTGCTGAGTGGCGCGGTCAGCCAGTATTCATCGTTCGTCGTACAGAGGAAATCCTGGGGAATCTGAAAAAAATCGAAGGTCAGCTGTCTGATCCCGATTCGAAAAATTCCGACCAACCCGCCTACGTCGATAAGGAAATCCGTTCGATCAAGCCAGAAATCCTGCTGCTGATCGGTATCTGCACCCACCTGGGTTGCTCGCCTACCTTCCGCCCGGAAGTTGCTCCTGCCGACCTTGGCAAGGATTGGGTCGGTGGCTATTTCTGCCCTTGCCACGGTTCCCACTACGACCTCGCCGGCCGCGTCTACAAGTCACAACCCGCACCACTGAACCTGCCAGTTCCGCCACATCACTACGAGACTGACAGTGTGATTGTCATTGGCGTCGACGAGGGGGAGAAAGCCTGATGAGCAAGTTCATGGATTGGGTGGATGCGCGCTTCCCCGCGACTAAAATGTGGGAAGACCATCTCAGCAAATATTACGCACCAAAAAACTTCAACTTTTTCTACTTCTTCGGCTCGCTGGCATTGCTGGTGCTGGTCAACCAGATCGTCACTGGCGTGTGGCTGACGATGAGCTACACGCCGTCGGCGGAAGAGGCGTTTGCCTCCGTCGAATACATCATGCGTGACGTCGAGTACGGCTCGATCCTGCGCCTGCTGCACTCCACCGGCGCGTCGGCGTTCTTTATCGTCGTCTATATGCACATGTTCCGTGGCCTGCTTTACGGCTCGTACCAGAAGCCTCGCGAGCTGGTGTGGGTGTTCGGCATGCTGATCTACCTGGCGCTGATGGCCGAGGCGTTCATGGGCTACCTGCTGCCGTGGGGCCAGATGTCGTACTGGGGCGCCCAGGTGATCATCTCGCTGTTCGGCGCGATCCCGGTGATCGGCAACGACCTGACCCAGTGGATTCGTGGTGATTACCTGATCTCTGGCATCACCCTGAACCGCTTCTTCGCCCTGCACGTCGTGGCACTGCCGATCGTGATTCTCGGCCTGGTGGTGCTGCACATCCTGGCGCTGCACGAAGTCGGTTCGAACAACCCGGATGGCGTCGACATCAAGAAGCACAAGGACGAGAACGGCATCCCGCTGGATGGCATCCCGTTCCACCCGTACTACACCGTGAAAGACATTGTCGGTGTGGTCGTGTTCCTGTTCGTGTTCTGCTCGATCGTGTTCTTTTTCCCGGAGATGGGCGGTTATTTCCTGGAGAAGCCTAACTTCGAACAGGCCAACGCCTTCAAGACACCTGAGCACATCGCCCCGGTCTGGTACTTCACGCCGTTCTACGCGATCCTGCGGGCGATCCCCGACAAGCTCATGGGCGTCATCGCCATGGGCGCGGCCATCGCGGTGCTGTTCGTGCTGCCCTGGCTCGACCGCAGCCCGGTCAAGTCCATGCGTTATAAAGGCTGGCTAAGCAAGATCTGGCTGTGGGTGTTCTGCATTTCGTTCGTGATTCTGGGCGTGCTGGGCGTACTGGCGCCGACCCCTGAGCGTACGTTGCTGTCGCAGGTCTGCACCTTCCTGTACTTCGCCTACTTCATTCTGATGCCGTTCTACACCCGGCTCGAGAAGACCAAACCGGTTCCGGAAAGGGTGACTGGCTGATGAAAAAGTTATTTGTTGCTTTGATACTTGCGGCGCTGCCGCTACTGTCCTTCGCAGCCGAGCACGGCGCGGAACTGGAAAAAGTTGATATCGATGTGTCTGACAAGGCCGCCATGCAGGATGGGCTGCGTACATTCACCAACTATTGCATGGGCTGCCACAGCGCCAAGTTCCAGCGTTACGAGCGTGTCGCCGACGACCTCGGCATCCCGCATGAGGTGATGCTCAGCCACGCGGTGTTTACCGGTGCGAAGATCGGCGACCATATGAACATCGGCATGCAACCCGCCGATGCCAAGGCCTGGTTCGGTGCTGCGCCGCCCGACCTGACCCTGGTGGCGCGTGTTCGCGGCACCGATTGGCTTTACGGTTACCTCAAATCCTTCTACGAAGACCCGGCGCGCCCGTACGGCGTGAACAACAAAGTCTTCCCGAACGTCGGCATGCCTAACGTTCTGGTCGGCCTGCAGGGTCGCCAAGTGGTAGGATGCAAGCAGGTTCAGGTCGTTGAAGACGGCAAGAAGCAATATGATCCGTTGACCGGCACGCCGCTGACGCATGAAGCGTGTGATCAACTGACCATCGTGCCCAAGACCGGTACGCTGAACGAAGAGCAGTTCGACGAGAAGGTCAAGAATCTGGTGACCTTCCTGGCCTACTCGGCCAACCCGGTCAAACTGCAACATCAGCGCATCGGTACGTATGTGTTGCTCTACCTGGCCTTCTTCTTTGTGTTCGCCTATCTGCTCAAACGCGAATACTGGAAGGATGTGCATTGATCCAACCGTAAGCAATTGCTGTTAATCTTGCGCGCCCAGCGGCATCTCTGAATACGTAGCGGTCTGGTTGAACCAGGCACTACAGGGATGCTCTCTGGGCGCGCTCGTTTTTGAGCTTTCGATAATTTCAACAAGCGAGGAGGACCGCCATGGGCGTGACCAACCGGTTGGCCTGTTACTCCGACCCCGCCGACCACTATTCCCACCGAGTACGCATCGTGCTCGCAGAGAAGGGTGTCAGCGCCGAGATCATCAGTGTGGAGGCGGGTCGTCATCCGCCGAAACTGATCGAAGTGAACCCTTACGGCAGCTTGCCCACCCTGGTCGATCGTGACCTGGCGTTGTGGGAGTCAACCGTGGTGATGGAATACCTGGATGAGCGTTACCCGCATCCGCCTTTGCTACCGGTGTATCCGGTGGCGCGTGCCAACAGCCGCCTGCTGATCCATCGGATCCAGCGTGACTGGTGCGGCCTGGTGGACGTGATTCTGGACACCCGCAGCAAAGAGGCGGCACGCGTACAGGCGCGTAAGGAATTGCGCGAGAGCCTGACCGGTGTTTCGCCGTTGTTCGCCGATAAACCTTTTTTTCTCAGTGAGGAACAAAGTTTGGTGGATTGCTGCCTATTACCGATACTCTGGCGTTTGCCGATTCTCGGTATAGAACTGCCGCGGCCAGCCAAGCCGCTGCTTGATTACATGGAGCGCCAGTTTGCGCGTGAGGCTTTCCAGGCGAGTCTGTCTGGTGCTGAACGCGATATGCGCTAAGGCTTAAGGAGCCGCTGATGAACTCCAGTCGACCCTATCTGGTCCGCGCGCTCTATGAGTGGATTGTGGACAACGATTGCACCCCGCACATGCTGGTCAATTCCGAATTTGCTGCGGTTCAGGTACCGCAGGGTTTTGCCAGTGACGGGCAGATTGTGCTGAACGTTTCACCGAGTGCCGTGCGCCACCTGCACATGGACAATGAAGCCGTCAGCTTCGAAGGGCGTTTCGGCGGTGTGCCGCATACGCTGTACGTGCCGATTGGCGCCATCCTCGGGATCTATGCCCGGGAAAATGGCCAAGGCATGGTGTTCGATCTGGAGTCGCCTTTCGAGGACGACGAAGCGATCGAGAACGAAGACGGCGATGATGTACCGCCACCGGATGCCGAGCCACCCCGCCCAAGCGGCCGGCCGAGCCTGAAAGTGGTGAAGTAACGGGCTTTCACCTTTGGGTGAGCCTGAAAAATGCCTCGACATGCGTCGGGGCATTTTTTTTGCGCGCGGGATGTAAATGAAAGTCGTGATAGAACGGTGATCGTACAACCGCCATGGGCTATGATGCTGCTTTAGTCAACCGAGATAGATGATCCACATGGAAAACGCCAGCACCGCCCCTCGTCTTCCCCGCAAGCGCCGCAGCCTTGCCCAGGAACTGGTCACGGTGTTGTCCGAGCAGATCCGCGACGGTCAACTCAAACGTGGCGACAAATTGCCCACCGAGTCGGCAATCATGGACGCCCATGGGGTCAGCCGCACGGTGGTGCGTGAGGCCATTTCACGTTTACAGGCGGCAGGGCAGGTTGAAACCCGTCACGGTATCGGCACGTTTGTGCTGGACACGCCAAGCCCCAGCGGCTTCCGGATTGATCCGGCCACGGTCGTGACGTTGCGTGATGTGCTGGCGATTCTCGAGTTGCGGATCAGCCTGGAAGTGGAGTCCGCCGGCCTTGCCGCATTGCGTCGCAGCGCTGAACAATTGGCTGCCATGCGCGCGGCACTCGACGCCCTGAACGAAAGCGCGGCGCACGCCGGCGATGCGGTGGCGTCGGACTTTGCGTTCCACCTCGAAATCGCACTGTCCACCGGCAACCGCTATTTCACCGACATCATGACCCACCTGGGCACCAGCATCATTCCGCGTACCCGCCTGAATTCGGCGCGCCTGGCCCATGATGACCAGCAGCACTACATGAGCCGCCTGAGCCGCGAACACGAAGAGATCTACGAGGCGATTGCCCGCCAGGATTCGGATGCGGCGCGCGCGGCCATGCGTCTGCATTTGACCAATAGCCGTGAGCGGCTGCGTCATGCCCATGAAGAGGCAGAGGCGCAGCGCGTTTAACAGCAGGCAAGCGAGTTGTGCCGGGTGTAAATCGGCCCAAGTGTGGGAGCGGGCTCGCTCGCGAATGCGCTGTGTCAGTTTGCACATGCATCAATTGAAAGAATGCCTTCGCGAGCAAGCCGGCTCCCACATTGTGATCTCCGGTATCTGGAGTGGCGTGTTTACCTAGCTGGCAGGTTGGTTGGGCTTGTAGTCCTTGAGCAGCAGGTACGTACTCCAACCCCACCAGTCATTCGTCCAGTGTTTGTCGTTCAAGTCATTCACGTCCTTGCGCCGCAGCACCTTGTCTCCCTCGCTCTTGAACAGCGGCGAAAAGTTATTCGCCGGGTTCTGCGCTGCGTTCAAATCCGGCACGTGCAGCGGGGCCTTGAAGTTGGCCGGGGAGGGCGCGACGCCGCTGATAAAGGTGTCGAAAATTTCGTCCGCCGATGCCTGCACGGCGCGTTTGACCTGCGTCCGGTTGACCGCATCGAGGGTGCCGAAATAGCGTTTGTCGCCATATGCGTGCCATTCATCACCCAAGGCGTTGCGCACGTTGAGGCCGAACTTGCTGTCTTCATCGTGCATGAAGCGGCTGATCAGTGAGCCCAGCTCACCTGGCGTTACCACCGCCGCCAACTGTTTGCGCGGCACGCGCAGGTGGCCGGCGGAAAACAGGTCGGTCAAGAAATGATCAGCGAAACTGTTCATCGCGTAGGCCAGTTCCATTGCCTGGTCGGTGCCGGTCTGATGCGCCACAACAGCCTGCTGCAGCGCCGCCGTATGGCCCGCCAAGTAAGCCGAGAGCGCCCACTCGCCGAAGTGGTCGGCGTTGTCTGCCGCCAGTTTCAAATAGCGCCCCAGTGGAATCAACGCTGAAACCACACTGCCGCCGCCGGTGATGCGGTTCCATTCCTCCGACAGCGTATCGCCCAGTGCGTCGTAGGCTTCATGCGCTTGCTTGCCGTCCTTGATCGCCTGGTTGACTGCGTTGATCTCCTTTTGCATCACCGCGAGGATCTTGTGTGCTTCTTCCCGCGAGGCGGGCAGCACGGCCAGTGAGTTGAAGGCTGCCGTGAAGCGTTGCACGCGATCGGCCGGGGAGGCGCCGTCGCTGATGGGCTGGCCGGGGATGCCATAGAAGTCGCCGCCCAATGCGATCACTTGGCCGTAGGTGAGTGCCAGCCCGTTGGGCAGGTGCAGCTCGACTTGACGGGCGGGAATCGCCGGCGCGTCCTGGGCGAAGCGCAACAGTGTCTCATCGCCGATGGCGGTGTGTTCGCCGCCCTCGAAGCGCAGGGTTGGCGGGTTCTTCTCGGGTGCTGCGAGTTCAAGACCTGACATGTTAGCTCCTTGCTATGTCGTAGGAATCTTCCGTAATAACTGTATAAATATACAGTCGTGCCGAGCATAGATGAATAATTTCCTACGTCAAGAATGCCGCCCCATCAGCCTTGCGCACAGGCACGTGTACAACAACGATGAATTGCAGTTGACGAAATCATTTATAGTTGTACGATGACGTACGACATCACCAAAACCAACAACAACCTTTCCACAGAAAGTTTTCGCCCAGGGTGTTCGAATAATGAATCCACAAGAACTGAAGTCCATCCTCTCTCACGGTCTGCTGTCTTTCCCAGTAACCGATTTCAACGCCCAGGGTGACTTCCACCAGGCGGGCTACATCAAGCGCCTGGAATGGCTGGCCCCTTACGGCGCCACTGCCTTGTTCGCTGCCGGCGGCACTGGTGAGTTTTTCTCCCTCGCTGCCAGCGAATATTCCCAAGTGGTGAAAACCGCCGTTGATACCTGCGCCACCAGCGTGCCGATCCTCGCCGGTGTCGGTGGCTCGACCCGCCAGGCCATCGAGTACGCCCAGGAAGCCGAGCGTCTTGGCGCCAAAGGCTTGCTGCTGCTGCCGCACTATCTGACCGAAGCCAGCCAGGACGGGGTTGCCGCCCACGTTGAAGCGGTGTGCAAATCGGTAAAAATCGGCGTGGTGGTCTACAACCGCAACGTCTGCCGCCTGACCGCGCCGTTGCTGGAACGCCTGGCCGAGCGCTGCCCGAACCTGATCGGCTACAAAGACGGTCTCGGTGATATCGAGTTGATGGTGTCGATTCGTCGTCGCCTCGGTGACCGCTTCAGCTACCTCGGCGGCCTGCCGACTGCAGAGGTTTACGCCGCTGCCTACAAGGCTCTGGGCGTACCGGTGTACTCCTCGGCGGTGTTCAACTTCATCCCGAAAACCGCGATGGACTTCTACCACGCGATTGCCAAAGACGATCACGCCACCGTCGCCAAGATCATCGACGACTTCTTCCTGCCGTACCTCGACATCCGTAACCGCAAGGCCGGTTATGCCGTGAGCATCGTCAAGGCGGGTGCAAAAATCGCCGGCTACGACGCAGGCCCGGTGCGCACCCCGCTGACCGACCTGTTGCCGGAAGAGTACGAAGCCCTGGCCGCGCTGATCGACAAGCAAGGCGCGCAATAACCTATCTACAAGGCCGCTGAGAAATCAGCGGCCTTTTGCGTCAGGAGAAGATTTGTGTCCCAAGCTCAACGTTACGAAAACTACATCAATGGCCAATGGGTGGCCGGTGCCGACTATTGCGTCAACCTCAACCCGTCGGAGTTGTCTGATGTCATTGGCGAATACGCCAAGGCTGACGTAGCCCAAGTCAACGCTGCCATCGACGCCGCCCGCGCTGCGTTCCCGGCCTGGTCCACGTCCGGGATCCAGGCGCGTCATGATTCCCTGGATAAAGTCGGCAGCGAAATTCTCGCCCGCCGCGAAGAGCTCGGCACCTTGCTGGCCCGGGAAGAGGGCAAGACCCTGCCCGAAGCCATCGGCGAAGTGACCCGCGCCGGTAATATCTTCAAATTCTTTGCCGGCGAATGCCTGCGCTTGTCTGGCGACTACGTGCCGTCGGTGCGTCCGGGCGTCAATGTTGAAGTCACCCGCGAAGCCTTGGGCGTGGTCGGTCTGATCACCCCGTGGAACTTCCCGATCGCCATCCCCGCGTGGAAAATCGCCCCGGCCCTGGCCTACGGTAACTGCGTAGTGATCAAGCCCGCCGAACTCGTACCGGGTTGCGCCTGGGCCCTGGCCGACATCATCGCGCGCGCGGGCTTCCCCGCCGGCGTGTTCAACCTGGTGATGGGCAGCGGTCGTGTGGTCGGCGATGTACTGGTCAACAGCCCGAAAGTCGATGGCATCAGCTTTACCGGTTCGGTCGGTGTCGGCCGTCAGATCGCCGTCAGCTGCGTGTCGCGCCAGGCCAAGGTGCAGCTGGAAATGGGCGGCAAGAACCCGCAGATCATCCTCGACGACGCCGACCTCAAGCAGGCCGTCGAGCTGTCGGTGCAGAGCGCGTTTTACTCCACCGGCCAGCGTTGCACCGCTTCGAGCCGCTTGATCGTTACTGCCGGGATCCACGATAAGTTTGTCGAGGCCATGGCTGAACGCATGAAGTCGATCAAGGTCGGTCACGCTCTCAAGAGCGGCACCGACATCGGCCCGGTCGTCTCCCAGGCCCAGCTGGACCAGGACCTCAAGTACATCGACATCGGCCAAAGCGAAGGCGCGCGGCTGGTCAGCGGTGGCGGCTTGGTGACCTGCGACACCGAAGGCTACTACCTGGCGCCAACCCTGTTTGCCGACAGCGAAGCCGCCATGCGTATCAGCCGTGAAGAGATCTTCGGCCCGGTGGCCAACGTGGTGCGCGTGGCGGACTACGAGGCGGCGCTGGCCATGGCCAACGACACCGAGTTCGGTTTGTCGGCGGGCATCGCCACCACCTCGTTGAAGTACGCCAACCACTTCAAGCGCCATTCCCAGGCCGGGATGGTGATGGTCAACCTGCCGACTGCGGGTGTCGACTATCACGTTCCGTTCGGCGGCCGTAAGGGCTCGTCCTATGGGTCGCGCGAGCAGGGCCGCTATGCGCAAGAGTTCTACACCGTGGTGAAAACCAGCTACATCGGTTCGTAACACGCAATACCTGTGGCGCCTGCTTTGCGTAGGAGCTGGCTTGCCCGCGATAGCATTACCGGTGTGTGCCTGACACACCGCGGTGCCTGTATCGCGGGCAAGCCCGGCTCCCACATGAAGGCGGCGCGCACATACAACTAGACCATTACCCGCAAAAAAAATAATTAGTGGGAGTACTTCTACATGCAAGCGACCAAGCCGACCCATGTCCGCTATTTGATCCTGCTCATGCTGTTCCTGGTGACCACGATCAACTACGCCGACCGGGCCACCATCGCCATCGCGGGCTCCAGCCTGCAAAAAGACCTCGGCATCGACGCGGTCACCCTCGGTTACATCTTCTCTGCATTCGGTTGGGCCTACGTGGCCGGGCAAATTCCCGGTGGCTGGCTGCTGGACCGGTTCGGTTCGAAAAAAGTCTACGCCCTGAGCATCTTCACCTGGTCACTGTTCACCGTGCTGCAAGGCTATGTCGGTGAGTTCGGTGTTTCCACCGCAGTGGTTGCGCTGTTTATGCTGCGCTTCATGGTGGGCCTGGCCGAAGCGCCATCCTTCCCCGGTAACGCACGTATCGTTGCGGCCTGGTTCCCGACCGCCGAGCGCGGTACGGCATCGGCGATCTTCAACTCGGCGCAGTATTTCGCCACCGTGTTGTTCGCGCCGTTGATGGGCTGGATCGTCTACAGCTTCGGCTGGCAGCACGTGTTTATCGTGATGGGCGCGATTGGTATTGTGTTCTCGCTGATCTGGCTGAAGGTTATCCACAGCCCGCGCCAGCATCCGATGATCAACGCTGGCGAGCTCGATTACATCGCAGCCAACGGCGCGATGGTCGATATGGATCAGGACAAGGGCAAGGGTAAGAAAACCGACGGGCCGAAGTGGGATTACATCCGTCAGTTGCTGACCAACCGCATGATGCTTGGCGTGTACCTGGGCCAATACTGCATCAACGGCATCACGTACTTCTTCCTGACCTGGTTCCCGGTGTACCTGGTGCAGGACCGTGGCATGACCATCCTCAAGGCCGGTTTCATTGCCTCGTTGCCGGCGATCTGCGGCTTTATCGGCGGTGTACTCGGCGGCGTGATTTCCGACTACCTGCTGCGCAAAGGCCATTCGCTGACCTTCGCTCGCAAGGCGCCGATCATTGCCGGCCTGTTGGTCTCCAGCAGCATCATCGCGTGTAACTACGTTGACGTGGAATGGATGGTGGTGGGCTTCATGGCCCTGGCCTTCTTCGGTAAAGGCGTTGGCGCACTGGGCTGGGCGGTGGTGTCCGACACCTCGCCGAAACAAATCGCCGGCCTCAGTGGCGGCCTGTTCAATACCTTCGGTAACCTGGCTTCGATCACCACGCCGATCGTCATCGGCTACATCATCAGCACCACCGGCTCGTTCAAGTGGGCCCTGGTGTTCGTCGGCGCCAACGCGCTGGTGGCGGTGTTCAGCTATCTGGTCATCGTCGGCCCGATCAAGCGTGTAGTACTCAAAGAGCCGCCAAGCAAGGGGCCAGAGTTGACCAACCTAACCGAAGCGCATTCCTGAGAGGCCCCGTGATGCAGTTGATTGAACATGCCGACTCGCCGCGCTCGATCCGTTTGCACGAGCGCGACAACGTGGTGATCGTGGTCAATGACCAGGGCGTACCGGCCGGGACCGAATTCCCGGACGGCCTGGTGACCGTGGATTTCATCCCCCAGAGCCACAAAGTGACACTGGAAGATATCCCCGAAGGCGGTCAGATTATTCGCTACGGCCAAACCATTGGTTACGCCTTGGCGCCGATTCCGCGCGGCAGTTGGGTCCAGGAAGATCAACTGCGCATGCCGACCGCGCCGCCGCTGGACAGCTTGCCGCTGTCCACCGAGGTGCCTGAAACCCAGGCGCCGTTGGAGGGTTTTACATTCGAGGGTTATCGCAATGCCGACGGCACCGTGGGCACGCGCAATATCCTTGGGATCACCACCACGGTGCAATGCGTCACGGGGGTGCTGGACCATGCGGTCAAGCGCATCAAGGACGAATTGCTGCCCAAGTACCCGCACGTCGACGACGTGGTGGCGCTGACCCACAGCTACGGCTGCGGCGTGGCGATCACCGCGACGGATGCCTACATTCCAATCCGTACCGTACGCAATCTGGCGCGCAACCCGAACCTGGGGGGCGAAGCGTTGGTGATCAGCCTGGGCTGCGAGAAATTGCAGGCCGGGCAGGTGATGCACGACAACGACAGCTCGGTCGACCTGAGCGACCCGTGGCTGTATCGCTTGCAGGATTCCAGCCACGGGTTTACCGAGATGATCGAACAGATCATGGCGCTGGCCGAGGTTCGTTTGAAGAAACTCGACCAGCGGCGCAGGGAAACCGTGCCGGCGTCCGAGCTGATCCTGGGCATGCAATGCGGCGGCAGTGATGCGTTTTCCGGCATCACCGCCAACCCGGCGCTGGGCTATGCCTCGGATTTGCTGCTACGGGCCGGGGCGACGGTGATGTTTTCCGAAGTCACTGAAGTACGTGATGCGATTTACCTGCTGACTTCTCGCGCTGAATCGAAGGAAGTCGCCGAGGAACTGGTCAGGGAAATGGACTGGTATGACCGTTACCTGGCCAAGGGCGAGGCCGATCGCAGCGCCAACACCACGCCAGGCAACAAGAAGGGCGGGTTGTCGAACATTGTCGAGAAGTCCCTGGGCTCGATCGTCAAGTCCGGCAGCAGCGCGATCAACGGCGTACTGGGCCCGGGCGAGCGCTTCAAGCGCAAGGGCCTGATCTTTTGCGCCACGCCGGCCAGTGACTTTGTGTGCGGCACCTTGCAACTCGCGGCCGGGATGAACCTGCACGTGTTCACCACCGGGCGTGGCACACCCTACGGGCTGGCGATGGCGCCGGTGGTCAAGGTTTCGACGCGTACCGAGCTGGCGCAACGCTGGCCCGACCTTATCGATATCGACGCCGGGCGCATTGCCACCGGGCGTGCGAGCATCGAAGAGCTGGGCTGGGAGTTGTTCCACTTCTACCTGGATGTGGCCAGCGGCAAGAAACAGACGTGGGCCGAACAGCACAAGCTGCACAACGACATCACGCTGTTCAACCCGGCGCCGATTACCTGAGACCGAGTTGCCTGCTTCGCGAGCAAGCCCGCTCCCACATTCGACCGCGTTCATGCTGGAGGAATGCGGTCAAAATGTGGG
>NZ_JBAWDE010000401.1:0-3426 GCF_049590575.1 Pseudomonas sp. | reverse complement strand
CGGGCATGAACACGCGTCCCTGGCCCTGGCCCAGCGTTGCAGCGGGGTGGCGGCCCCGGCGCCGTTGTTCAGCTCGATGCTCAACTATCGCCATCGCGGCGCGGCGACGCGCTCCGCCGACGCGCAGCAGGCCTGGCAAGGCATGCAAACCCTGGTGAATGACGGGCGCACCAACTACCCGCTGACGTTGAACGTGGATGACCTCGGCGATGGCTATGACATCACCGCCCTCGCGCACACTGACGCGCAGCGCGTATGCGGCTATATGCAGGTTGCCCTGGCCGGGCTGGTCGAGGCCCTGGAGCAGGCGCCGCAGCAGGCGCTCAATCGCTTGCCGATCCTCGGCGATGAGGAGCGGCACACACTGCTGGTGACGTTCAACGCGACCGCCGTCGACTACAACCTCGACCAGACCCTGCACGGGATGTTCGAAGCCCAGGTCGAACGCACGCCGGACGCCGTGGCGGTGATTGCCGATGACCGGCAGCTGACCTACCAGGCGCTCAACGCACAGGCCAACCGCCTGGCCCATCACCTGCGTGAACTTGGCGTACAGCCGGATGCGCGGGTCGGCATTTGCCTTGAGCGCGGCCTGGACATGCTGGTCGGGCTGTTTGCGATCCTCAAGGCCGGTGGCAGTTATGTGCCGCTGGACCCGACCTATCCGCAGGAACGCATCACTTACATGCTGCAAGACAGCGCGCCGGTGGTGGTGCTCGCCCACGCGGCAACTCGCGAACTGTTGGGCGAGGTGGCGCTGATCGACCTCGACCACAGCACCTGGCAGCACCAGCCCGCGACTAATCTGCAGGTTGCCGGCCTCAGCGCCCGGCACGCGGCGTATTTGATCTACACCTCCGGCTCCACCGGTCAGCCCAAGGGCGTGATCAATGAACACGCCGGGGTGGTCAACCGCCTGCTGTGGATGCAGGACGCCTACGGCCTGACTGCCGATGACGCGGTGTTGCAGAAAACCCCGTTCAGCTTTGACGTGTCGGTGTGGGAATTCTTCTGGCCGCTGTTCACCGGCGCGCGCCTGGTGATGGCGCGCCCCGGCGGGCACAAAGACCCGGCGTACCTGTGCGAAGTGATCCAGGCGCAGCAGATCACCACGCTGCACTTCGTGCCGTCGATGCTCGATGTGTTCCTCGCGCATGGCGATGTCAGCCAGGCCGCAGGGTTGCTGCGCGTGATGTGCAGCGGCGAAGCCTTGCCGGGCAGCCTGGTGCGGCGCTTCAAGCAGCAATTGCCGGGGATCGGCCTGTACAACCTGTATGGCCCCACCGAAGCGGCGGTGGACGTCACCGCGTGGAACTGCGCGCGGCCCGAGGTGCCGGACAACACGCCGATCGGCAAGCCGATTGCCAACACCCGGATGTACCTGCTGGATGCACAGTTGCAGCCGGTGCCGCTGGGCGTGGTCGGCGAGCTGTTTATCGGCGGCGTGCAGGTGGCGCGGGGTTACCTGAACCGCCCGGAACTGACCGCTGAACGCTTCCTTCAAGACCCGTTCTACGATGGGCGGATGTACCGCACGGGTGACATCGGCCGCTACCTGCCGGACGGCACCCTCGAGTACCTGGGGCGCAACGACGACCAGGTGAAGATCCGTGGGTTGCGCATCGAACTGGGCGAAATCCAGGCGCGGCTGCTGGAGCATGCGCAGGTCAGCGAAGGCGCCGTGGTGGCCCGTGAAGACCGCCTGATCGCCTACTACACCGGCGAGCACACGGCGATTGAACACCTGCGTGCGCACCTGCTGCAGCACTTGCCGGAGTTCATGGTGCCGGCGCTGTTCGTGCACCTCGATGCGCTGCCCCTGAGCCCCAACGGCAAGCTCGACCGTAAGGCCCTGCCGACACCGGGCTTGGACGCGCTGGTGGTGCGTGAGTACGAGGCGCCCGAGGGCGACACCGAAATCCTGTTGGCGAGGCTCTGGGCCGAATTGCTTGGCGTGGAGCGGGTGGGGCGCCAGGACAATTTCTTTGAACTGGGCGGGCACTCGCTGCTCGCCGTGAGCTTGATCGGGCGCTTGCGCCAGGAAGGCATGGAAGCCGACGTGCGTGCGTTATTCGAACAGCCGACCCTGGCTGGCTACGCCGCAATGACCGAACGAATGGAGATCGTCCTGTGAGCATCTTTGAGCTGTTGGCGACGCTGAAAACCAAAGACATCCAACTGGCGCTCAAGGGCGAGCAGTTGTCGGTGCAGGGTAACAAGCAAGCCTTGAGCGACCCGGCGATCCTTGCCGCGCTGCGTGAACACAAAGCCGCGCTGATTGAACAGATCAAGGCCGGCGCGTATTCGGCGACCAAGGCCGGCGCCATCGACGTGCCAGCCAATGGCATCCCGGACCACGCTGCACAGATCACGCCGGCGATGCTGACCCTGTCGACCCTGAGCCAGGACGAGATCGCGCGGATCATCGCCAGCGTCGACGGCGGCGTGGCGAATATCCAGGATATCTACCCGCTGGCGCCGTTGCAGGAAGGCATTCTGTTCCACCACGTCAGCGCCGAGCACGGCGACCCGTACGTGATGCAGTCGCAGTTTGCCTTTGACAGCCTGGAGCGCTTCGAGGCGTTTGCCCAGGCCTTGCAAAAGGTCATGGACCGCCACGACATCCTGCGCACTGGGGTGGTCTGGGACGGCTTGCAGCAGCCGCAGCAAGTGGTCTGGCGCCAGGCGCGCCTGCCGGTGCAGGCCCTGCAACTGGACCCGGCCGACGGCCCTATCGCCGCGCAACTGCACGCGCTGTTCGACGCTCGCCACTTTCGCCTGGACGTGACCCAGGCGCCGCTATTGCGCCTGGTGCGCGCCGATGACCCGGCCAACCAGCGCATCGTCGCCAGCTTGCTGTTCCACCATATGGCCCTCGACCACAGCGCCCTCGAAGTGGTGTGCCACGAAATGCAGGCGTGCCTGCTCGGGCAGGGCGCGGCGCTCGGCCAGGCGGTGCCGTTTCGCAACTATGTGGCGCAGGCACGGCTGGGGATCAGCGAGACGGAACACGAACAGTTCTTCCGCCAGATGCTCGGCGATATCAGCGAGCCGACCTTGCCGTTCGGCCTGCACGATGTGCAAGGCGATGCGCGCGGTATTGCCGAGGTTCACCTGGCGCTGGAGCCCGCGTTGTCGCAACGTCTGCGCGCGCAGGCGCGGCAACTCGGCGTGAGTGCCGCCAGCCTGTTCCACCTGGGCTGGGCGCAAGTGCTGGGGGTGTTGGCCGGCAAGCAACACGTGGTGTTCGGCACCGTATTGATGGGGCGGATGCAGGGCAGCCACGACACCGATCGGGCGCTGGGTATTTTCATCAACACCCTGCCATTTCGCGTCGACGTGGATGCCCAGGCTGTGCGCGCCGCGGTCAAGGCCACCCACGCGCGGCTGACCACCTTGCTGCGCCACGAACACGCGCCGTTGGCC
>NZ_JBAWDE010000400.1:0-1751 GCF_049590575.1 Pseudomonas sp. | reverse complement strand
AGCCAGCTCCCACAGTGGAATGCATGCCAACTGTGGGAGCGGGCTTGCTCGCGAAGACGGCTTCACCGGCACAGAAAAATTACAGCCTTATGCGGAGCACCTGATGACCCCTCAAAAGATTTCCTTC
Source organism: Pseudomonas sp. (assembly GCF_049590575.1). GTDB lineage: Bacteria > Pseudomonadota > Gammaproteobacteria > Pseudomonadales > Pseudomonadaceae > Aquipseudomonas. The sequence goes on along the minus strand of NZ_JBAWDE010000400.1, from coordinate 1,624 downwards.
TACAACCTGGCCTGGCGCTGGCACTTCTACGCCGGCCTCTTCGTCGCCCCGTTCATGGTCTTGCTGGCGCTGACCGGCATCATCTACCTGTTCAAGCCCCAGCTCGACCCGCTGATGTACGGCGACCTGCTGACCGTGCAAAGTGCCGAGCACGCCCTGAGCGCCGATGAGCTACTGCAACGCGCCCAGGCGGCCTTCCCACAAGGCAAGATCAGCAAGTACCTGCCACCGGCCGACGTCACCGGCAGCGCGCAGTTCGTAATGCACAACGGCGGACGCGAAGTGACGGTGTTCGTCGACCCGTATCGCGGCACCGTGCTCGGTGAGCAGGATGCGAAATACAACCTGCAAGCCATTGCGCGCGCGCTGCACGGCGAGCTGATGATCGGCACCGTCGGCGATCGCCTGGTGGAGCTGGCCGCCGGCTGGGGCGTGATGCTGGTGGTGTCCGGCCTGTACCTGTGGTGGCCGCGTGGCAAGTCGTCGGCAGGGGTATTGTGGCCACGCTTCAACGCGCGTGGCCGCGTGCTGTGGCGCGACATGCATGCGGTCGCCGGCTTCTGGGGCGCAGCATTCTTGCTGGTGATGCTGCTCAGCGGCATGACCTGGACCGGCTTCTGGGGCAAGCAATACGCCGACCTGTGGAACACCTTCCCGGCCGCCATGTGGAACAACGTGCCGCAGTCCGACCTGCAAGCGCGCGTGCTCAACACCGCCAGCCAGCAGACCGTACCCTGGGCCATGGAAAACACGCCGATGCCGATGTCCGGCGACCATGCCGAACACATGAACCACGGCGCGATGCATTCGGCGCCGGCCGCACCGACCATTCGCCTGCAACAAGTAGTCGACCTCGCCACCGCCCGCAAGGTCGAGCCCGGCTACAGCATCACCTTCCCCACCACCGCCGAGGGCGTGTTCACTGTCGCGGTGTTTGCCAACGACCCGCGCAACGACGCCACCCTGCATGTGGACCAGTACACCGGCAAGGTCCTGGCCGACATGCGTTGGGAACACTACAACACGGTCGCGCGAGCCACCGAGACCGGCGTTATGCTGCATGAAGGCAAGATGTTCGGCTGGGTCAACCAACTGATCGTGTTGCTGATCTGCCTGATGATTCTGCTCAGCGCCGTGAGCGGCCTGGTGATCTGGTGGAAGCGCCGGCCCGCCGGCGGGCTGGGGGTTCCGCCGTTGCGCCATGACCTGCCGAAGTGGAAGACCGCGATGGTGATCATGCTCGGGCTGGCGATTGTTTTTCCGCTGGTGGGCGCGTCGTTGATCGTGGTCTGGGCGCTGGACCGTCTGGTGCTGTCGCGCTTTTTTGGCCAACGTGAATCTGCCTCAGGTTCGGCGTGAAACAGGCGAGATGCCTGACGCAGAGCCCTTCTATAACCTTGCGCGGACTGTTGTCCCGCAGCCAATAAGTGTTAACTTATAACACTTACTGCGTTATCGTTGCTCGCCGCGCCCTGCGGCGAGTACCCCGCCAAGAAGTGATTGATCGACCGATGAACAAGTACCTTGCGTCAGGCCTGTGCCTGCTCGCCCTGCATAACAGCGCCCAGGCCCTGACCCTGCCCGCCAGCCCCGTGACCGCGCCGGCGGTGGATGACGATCGCGT
>NZ_JBAWDE010000399.1:0-17924 GCF_049590575.1 Pseudomonas sp. | reverse complement strand
GGCTCACTCCGGGCTCGCGGCAGACGGACGTCGGCCATGCCAGGGAAGTCTTGCAACTGCTGTTCCCAACCCTGGCGCCGGAGAAAATCGAACGGGTGATCGCGGGGGTTCGCCCGCAGCAACTGCGCACCACCCTGAACAACCTGACCCTGGAAAAACAGCGTCTGCATGTGGAACTCGACACCTGGCGCAGAAGCCCCACCCGCCACCCCAAGGGCAGCGCCGAGGAACGCCGCGAGCGCAGCCGCCGCCGGCGCCTGGGCGAGGCCTTGAACCTGTGCTGGACCGACCGCTTCGCCGAGCATGTCGATGGCTGGGGCCACACTCAACGTGGCGCACGCCTGGATTTGAGCCACCAGCCGTTGCCCGAGACATTGCCCCCGCTGAATGCCAGCTTCGAACATGTGACCCATTTGACCCTGCAGGGCACGGGCTTCAGCCAGGCCCATGTCGACCTGCTCAGCCACTTCCCGACACTGCGCAGCCTGAACCTCAATGACAATACCCTCGCCCACCTGCCACCAACGCTGGGCCAGTTGCTGCAGTTGCACGAACTGGGGCTGAGCAACAATCAACTGGTACTCAGCGTGGCAGATGTGAGCACCTTGGGCTCCCTGCGTCGGCTGCAGGTGCTCAACCTGAGCAATAACCCGCTGGGCCTGGCGCCGAATGTCAGCCTGATGCGCGAGCTGCGCATCCTGGATCTGAGCCGCAGCCAGATCCGCGCCTGGCCCACCGGGGTGTTCCTGCACCCCAAGGACAGCGGCTTTGAGTTGAACCTCAGCGCCACACTGATTGACCACCTGCCTGAGGCGCCCCCCGGCTCCAGCGCAGCCGAACTGATCGCCCGCACCCGACTGGACCGACGCCGGTTGAGCGACCAGGATCGCCAGCGCTATGAACGCTACCGCCTGGCCGCCGGGCTGGACCCCAACCGCACCTATGACCCCCGCGGCGACGCCAGCTTCTGGCTGTCGGAAGCCGAAGGCCCTCGGCGCCTGCAGCAACAACAGGTATGGGACGCCGTGGAGCACGAACACGGCTCTCAAGGTTTTTTTGAAGTGATCAAATCGTTGGAAGCACCGGCGTTTTTTGAGGCTGAAGACGATGAGGTGCGCTACGCGCTCAATCGCTCGAACCTGACCGCCCAGGTGTGGCGCCTGTTGCACGCCACCCATGCCGACAGCCAGCTGCGCGAAGACTTGTTCAAGCTCAGCAGCTTCCCGGGTTTGTGCGCTGACGGCGGCGCGCAGATTTTCAATGAGATGGGCATCGAAGTGCTCGCCAGCGAAGCCCAGCGCTACAGCCTCAACGACGCCGAGCGCCAGGCGCGCCTGGTGACCCTGGCCAAAGGCACCGCCCGCTTGAAGCACCTGGGCGAAGTGATTCGCAGCGACATCCGCCAGCGCCTCAACCCGGTGGACCAGGGCGGCCTGGGCCAGCGCTTGCGCGCGCAGATGGTGGACGGCATACCCGGTGAGGTCGACGAGGTGGATATTTACCTGGCCTACCAGACCTCACTCGCCGAGCGCCTCGACCTGCCGTGGCTGGCTGACCACATGCTGTACCGCGAGACGGCCAACGTCAGCACGGTGCAGATCGAGCGAGCCTACGGGAGCGTGCTGGCCCTGGGAGACGGTGATGGCCTGGTCAACCAAATGCTGCTGGAGCCCTACTGGGAACACTACCTGCGTGACAGCCACCCGCGCGAAGACCTGCGCAACGAGCTGCGTTTTGACCAGCGTTTCTTCGCCCTTGAAGCGCTTCAGGAAAACCAGGCCAAATGGGCCCCCGGCCTGCCGGCGCAAGACCAGCAAACCCTGCGCGATACCGCCCGCGAGTTACTCGAAACCCTTGGCAAACCGCAGACCACCGTGGGCGACGAACCGATGCCCGACACCCTCTACGACCAACTGCTCAATGAGCTGGGCTACCAGCAAAAAGAATGGCTGCGCCAACTCACCCGCGAGGCGCTGGTGCGCCATGACGGTCGACGCAACCGCGAGCCGAACTCAGACGAAGCATAACCCCTGAAAAAAAACGGGGCCGGCAATCACCGCCGACCCCGGTTGAGGAAACCGACATTCGTCTTGGGCTCAAATGCTCGTCGGGTTACGGCACCCCCATCACCAGTACGCCGCTGCCGCTCACGGGACCGGCGGCAGGCAGAGAGCCCGGCCGCGAAACCAGCGCAAAGGTCACATCGTCGCCCCCGCTGCTGTTGGTAATGCGGGTCAGGAATGAGCCGTTCACGCGCACCGCTGACCCCGAATAAAGCATGGCCGTGCCCACATTCGGGTTGCTCATGGTCAACAGGTTGGCGTTGAACGAGGACGGGGTGCCTTTGTAAGTGATGGTGATCGGCGTGGTGATCCCGGGGTCCGGGCACGCGTAAGTGAGCCTGCGGTTGGTGCGAATGGAGGTGGTCAGCGGGTCGGTGCCGATTGCCCTCTGGTGAACGTCGTTGAAGTTGATCTCGATCGGGTTGTTATTGTTGATCGTGCAGGTGGAGGGGGAAATCGAGAAGTTGTTGGCGGCGGTGTACGTCAGAATGAGCCGCGTAGAGCGCGAATCGTAGTTGTTTGTCTGGTTCAGGCGTAACACGCCGAGCACATCCCCAACTCGAACGTCGATGGGGGTCACCGGGTTGTTGCGCAGCAGAATATAGGGCGTTACAGCGATTGGGACGCCCCTTCCGTTATTGGGTATGGTTGCGATCCGAACGTTAGACGGGACCGGCGTGTTATAGAACGTCCCGTTTATGCGTAAGCCGGTGCCAAGGCTGACGAACTTCGGACCGGGCGTCCAGGCGGGGCCGACTGCTGTCGAAGTAGACCAGTAATCCTGCAAACTGGGAGCGCCACCAAACTCCGTGAATTTGCACTCGATATTCGCCCCTTCCAGGAGGATACGGCTGGTGTCCGAGCCTACTCGGACCGTTACCGGCACTTGCAAGTTGAAGGCCCCGCCAGGGTTGACCGTTTGCCACGGCCCGCCGTTTACGCGGCAGTCGGCGGCTTTTACAGTCGTCGCAGCGCCCATCAGGGCGAGAAGCGCAATGGCTCCATATAGTCGTTTCATAGTGATCTCTTAGGGATAATCCAGGGTAAACACAGAGGTCACCCGGTAAGCGCCATGCCCGATGGTCTGATCCCGCAGGGCATCCGGCTCACCCTGCACATAGGCTTTGAGCTCGATGACATTGTTGCCAGGGGTCAATATCTGCTCGTCGCCGACTTTATTCACGGGCACCGGCTTATCGCTCAGCGTCTCCAGCCCGAGCCCGATGCCTGAAGCGCCACTGCCGCCATCCAGCGCGAACAAGCCGGGCAGCATGCGGTTTTCTACGCCGCCGAAGAGGATGGTCACCGAGTCGCTGATCGTGGTGTTGCAATCATCCAGATGCAGCGTGAAGCGTTTACCCACTGAGCGCGTGTTGATGTAGAGGTGCTTGCTGGTGAGGTCCCAGAGTTCCACCGTCAGAGCCTCGTCGCCGGGGCGGATATCGCAGGCCTGTTCCACCAGGTTGCCCTTGAACCTCAGGTTGTCCACCGCCTGCGCGGGAGGGACCAGGCTGAACATCAGCAGCAAGGCCAGCCCGGCACTTGACCACCCCTTGTGAACCGTTAGATGTCGCATAACCTCGCCTCCTACTCGTATTCGGCCAACAGCGTGGCCACCGCCGTGAACCTGGCGGCGGTCAGAATCGCGCCGGGGCGTTTGACGGGGACCACTTCCAGGGTCGGCGGTGACGCCAGCGTGATGTCCAGTGGCGTGTTGAGGCGAAACGGCAGGTTATTCTGGTAAAGCCGAATACCCAGATCAGGCGCGGTGGTCTGCACCGCCGCGTTATCAAATGTCGTCTCGGGCCCCTTGACGCTCAACTTCAGCAGCCACGGCAGCGTGGAGGCGCCGCACCGGATGGTGTAGCCGACGCTTTTGCGGTACTTCACCCCATCGACGCGCTTTGTGCCGACATCGCCAAAATCGACCTCAATCGTGCTGCCGGAGTCAATCGTGCAGGGCGGGGGTTCGTTCAGCGTGCCGCTGAACGTCAGGTTGGCCGACGCACCACTGCACAGGCCGATGGAACACAAGGCGAGTAATGCTCGCTGCGGCCAACATGTCATTGATCGTTCCTCTTCATTCGCGCTCGTCATTGGTACTCGACCACCAAGGTGGCGGCGGCATTGAAGGCGCCGCCCGTCAGCGTGCTGCCCGCGCGCTTGACGGGCACCGCCTGCAACACAGGAAAGTTGGGGTGGGTAAACCTCACGAGCGAGTTCACCGGCCAGTCGGCCCCGTTGGCGAACAGCTTTACCCCCAGGTCCGGCTTACCGGTCAACAGCACACCGCTATCAAATGCGGCCCCGGAACCCTTGAGTTCCAGGGTCATCGCATTGCTGTACACCGGCGGATCGCACCGGATGGTGTAAGGCACATCGCGCCGGTAATTCACCCCGTCTATGCGTGACGTCAGCAGGTCGTTGCCAAAGGGCACGTTCAACGTCGTTCCGCTGTTGATGACACACGGCGGGGGCGCGATGATCACGGCGCGGATAGTCAGATTGGTGTCGGCCTGCACACCCTGGCTGGCCGCCCAGAGCAGGCTCCCTGCGATAAAAATGGCCCGAGAGCCGGTTAACCTAGCCATTGTTCTGCCCTCATTGATAATTGAGCCTGAAATCCACCACGGCCCGGAACGCCCCACTGGTCAACGGCGCAGCAGTGCGCGTGGGATGAACATTCCAGGTCTGCGTGTTGCCGCCCAAGGGTAAAAACAACGGTTGGCCGTTTGCGCCCAGCTGTACATCGCGCCCCTGGGCATCGGTCAACTGCAGCCCCATCCCCGTGATGCCTTGCACCTTGACCAGGCGCGGATCGTCGGCATCGGCGGGGGCGACAAACATGACCGACAGCACGGGTTGATGGGCGCTCCATGTCAGGTTCCCCGTACGCTCATTACGGATACTGCCGGCGGTGCGCTGGCAATCCTGGAAGCGCAGTTGAAACGGCACCGACATCGCCTGGTCGCCGGGGCGTCGCAGCTGGCTGGCCGACACGGCTCCCAGGTCAATGGTCTGATGCAGGGAGGTCATCTCCAGGCTGCAAGGCATTTCATGCATCGACCCGCGAATATGCAGCATCCCCACCATGCCCTCGACATCCTCGTCATCTGCGGCGTGCGCCTGCCCTGCCAAGGCGAGTACCAACCCGCCCAGGAACTTCACTGTGTGCAACTTCATGGCGTTCTCCGGCAGCAGGCACTACTGATTGGCCACAGTGGCTTGCGCATTCACGGTGCACGTCTCGCCACTGCAGGTGAAAGCCAGCATTGGGCGGCCACCGTAATCATTCACGTAGGACAGATAGGGCGTGGTCCCGAGTTCTTTGGCGGTGGGACCCAGGGTCTGGGTACCTTTGGGCGCGATCATCAGCGGCTCGAAACCGGCGATGGATTTACCGTCCTTGCTGCTGCGCGCATCCACCAGGGTCACGTAGTAAGGCGTCGGGTTATTCACCCGGTAACGGTCGCCTTCGCGGGTCAGGGTCAGTTTTTCCTGCCAGGGCTTGGACAGGTCCTGCTGGGACGGCGTAATGGCCTGCGGGCGGTAAAACAACTTGATGCGGGTTTGCAGGGCAATTTGCAGAGTGTTGGCCTTGTCGCTGCGCGGCGGAATTTCCCTCAAGTTGAAGTAGTAGACCGTCTCTCGATCCTGCGGCAGCGACTTGACTGCCGGCAGTGCCTGAACTTTCACCTGGCTCTGTTTGCCGGGCTCCAGGCGCTGAACCGGCGGCAGCACGATCAAGGGCGAGGTGATTTTTTTGCCGTCTTCATCCTCGATCCAACCCTGGGCCAAATACGGCAACTGGGTGTTGTTATTGGTGATGTTGACGCTGGTGGCGTCCTTGCCACCGTCAAAAATCACCCGGGTGCGGTCCAGGCCGACCGCAGCATTTACGCTGTGGCTCAGGCCCAGGACCAGTAGTGCAAAAGCCTGGCAGGTGAGGCGTATGTTGAGCTTCATGAGGCGGTGTTCTCCTTATCGTTACGCGTGTCGGTCAGCGACGCTGGCTCGGGCGCAGAGGGATCGGTGGCTACCGGCTGGCAGCTCAGTTGCAGGGCATCGGTCAAGCCGTCGGCGGGTAACGTGACAGGCAGCGTGAGGGTGCAACGCTCGGCGCCGCCCCAGCTGACGATCATCTGCTGGCCGGCCTGGATGCCGCTCAGGTAGACATCCCCGCCATCGTTCACAACGCCGGTGTCCTGCTGTTTCAGGTTTTTCACCGTGGCGCCGAAGGGCGGTGAGCTGCCATCGGGCAGGCGCAGCACGGCCATGGCTTTTTTGCCGGAAATCACTTCCAGCGATCGATAGCCGATAGCCCCTTCGGTGAGGGTCAATTGCGTCACGGATTGAGTGGATTCGACATCGACCGGCAACCTCTCCAGGTCAACACTGGCCGCCGTACGCTGGTAGCTGTTGATGTCGGCGATGACGGCCTTGCCGAAGGCGTTTGTGCGGGTGGGTGTGCCGTAGCCCCGCACGGGCACATCGGGCACCCCTCCGGTGTCGACCATCAGCCGGGTGCCGCCGGTGCTGTTGGTACGATGCAGCGCCCCGCCGTAAGGCGTGAGCGTGCCACCGCCGCGAACAGACGCACTCAGGGTTCGGTTGTTACCCGATAGCGTGCTGGCGCTGAGGTCGATGTCTGCCTGGTCACCGATGTGACTCAGGTAACCGCTGGCAGCGTTGTCACTGGCACTGAGCTGGTAGCTGTTGCGGTCATCGATGCGATCGCTGTAGCGCGTTGAGAAACTGTTATCGCCAGCCGCCCGATTGGCATCCATCGACAGAGTACCGGAGGGTCCCAACGGCAGGCTGACCGTCAGCGACAGTCCGTTATCCTTATATTGATACTCATGGGTGCGGTAAACATTCAGCGACAGGCTCATGTTCCTGACGGACCCGATATTAAAATAACGTGCCGCCGACAAGTTCCAACGCTGGGTATCCGGCCGATTCCAATAGGTTTGTTTGTTGTAGCTGGCGTAGACGGTGGCGCCCATATCACGGAAATGTTTGTTCACCGTGATCGTATACAGCGCCTTGTTGCCGCCGATCGGGTTCCAGTGCTCAACGTATTCACCGTCGCGGTCGTACACCCCGCGCCCGCCGAGTTCGTTGTTGAGCCCGTAATGCAGCGCGTCCAGGTACTGGCTCATACTCAAAAAGTTCTTCTCGGAAAAACGATAACCGGCGAACGTCACTTGGCTGTCGTACTGCTCGAAGTTCTTGGAGTATTGAAGGCGGTAGGATTTACCCGAGAGTGTCTCGTTCCAGAGGTTGGCGTGGGACTGCGTGACATCCACGGAGATAGCCCCGAACGCCAGCAGGTCTCGGCCGACCCCGGCAGACAGGGCACGGTAGTTGTTATCGGTAATCGCGCCGCCCAATAACGACCAGCCATTGCTGATCCCCCAGGAGAACTCGCCGGTACCGAAAAAGCTGCCGTCAGAGTGGTACTGAAGATTGGACGGTCGCCCGGCCGACAACTTGTAGCGAAGCTGCCCAGGCCGCGTCAGGTAAGGAACGCCCGCCGTATGCAGCTGGAACTTCTGGACTGAACCGTCCTGCTCTTCCACCCGCACATCCAGCATGCCGGACACGGCGTCATTAAGATCCTGGATGCGGAACGGACCGGCCGCGACCAAGGTTTCATAGAGCACGCGCCCCTGCTGGCTGACGATGACTTTGGCATTGGTCTTGGCAACGCCTACCACTTCCGGTGCATAACCGCGCAAGTTGGGCGGCAGCTGGCTTTCATCCGATTTGAGCGCAGCGCCGGTAAAGCGAAAGCTGTCGAACAAGTCCGAATAGAGGTAGTCCTCGCCCACCACCATGCGCGCTTTCAACGCGGGAATAGCCCGGTAAGCGTAGTAACGACTCCACTCCAGCTTTTGCCGGTTGGCCCCCGCTTCGCGGTCTTTCTCGACACGCCCCTGCCAGTCAGCCCTCAGGCGCCAGGCTCCGGCGTTGGCCCCGAGCGTTCCGTTACCGCTGAGGTCATTGCGGGTTCCGTCCTTACTGCGGTAGTTGGACTGCGCGGTCATGTTGTAGTCCACCAACAACCCCGGCACCCCCTCATCCCAACGCGACGGTGGGTCCCAATTGATGGCGCTGTATTCCAGATAGGCCTGGGGAAGGCTGATGTTCAGCGTGGAGGTAGCCAGATCGGCACTCACCTCCATACCGGGCAAGCCTTGAGGGTCCAGGCACTGCCCGCCTTTCCACCAGGTGAGTTTGGACGCCTCGGCTGCTTTGAGACCCAACTGTTCCACAAGCTCCGGCGATAAACAGGCCTGGCTTCCCTTGGGATCATTATCGGGCGCATAGAACGCCACAGCGTACTCGGCAATAGGCTGAGTATTGATCTGGACCACCATTGAATAGTTGCCAGGCAAAATAAAGCCACTGCGCGCAAACCGAGACAAATCAATATTAGTGCGATCACTCAGGTCAAGAACGTCGGTATTAAACTCAATATCCCCGGCGCCCATTGCAGTTCCTGCCAGTGATATCAACCCGCCGAATAAGCCGGGGCGGATCGTATATAGGACTTTCGACGCATTCCACATGCAAGCAACCCATCACTATTCAAAAGTATTCCAACTTGAACCGCACTGCGGCTCGGTGAGCTCCCGCCAACATCGGCACTCCATTGCCGACCAAGCGAAGCGTGTAATGAAGTGTCATGTCACCATTGACCACCGGGACCAGCGACATCGGGTGGCCCGGTACACACGACTCGCCCCGTGCATCCTCGATATAAAAAGCAACCCCCTGGGAATCGCCAAAGGCTGCAAAAGAGCGCCCGTCCATGTCGGTCGGCCCGTCAAATGTCACGCGCAGATGCTCCCAATCAGGCAGCGTTACGCCGGGGCGCAGCGGGTCGGGACGCGTCACCGAGCAATTGACCAGGCGCAACTCGAAGGGCTGCACTTGGCCTTGCCCGTCTCGTAGCAGCCGGCCGATGGGCTCGGGAGCCATCTCAATGGTTTGATCGACAGTGGCAGCTTCCAGCCCGCAGGCCGAGTCAATGACTTGTCCTCCCATTGTCACGACCCCATCACCTTGCCCAGCCGCCTGAGCGACAGCACAAGGGCTGATGAACATCGTCAATGAAGAGGCGATAGCGAGACTTATGAATGTTTTCACCTGTACCTCCCGCCAGTTCTCCCCCGCCACTGGGCGTGGCGGGGGAAAAACTTACTGATAAGCCAAGGTGAAGTTGGTAACTGCGCTGAACTCACCAGGCACGATGTCGCCCGTGGCCTGACCTTGTACGAAGGCGCCGAACTCCAGCGTGTTATTACCGGCAACGATGGCTTGCGGGTTGGTCGGAACGCCCAGTTGCACCGGACGGCCACCGTGGGTCATCATGATGCCGATGCCGCCCGCGCCACCGACGGTGCCAATCCCGCCAGGTACCACGGTCGACGGTGCGCCGGTGAAGGTGGTGGTCACCGTGTTATCGGTGAGGCCGGACAGATCGCAGCCTTCCAGCTCGATCAGCACGCGGCGTGCTTCGGACTTGCCGCCCGCTTGCAGTTGATGCTTGGCGATCGCGCCAAGGCGAACGGTCTGGTCGACGGATTCAGGCTTGATAGAGCAGGCGCCCGAGTGGACCGATCCCAAAAACGTAACCGTTCCATCCGCCGCTTGAGCAACGGACATCGAACCGGCCAACAGCCCGAGAGTAAACAGCGCAGTTTTCACTTTAGTTTTCATTCGCAGACGCTCACGTATATTAAAAATCACAACAAACCCTGACCGCGGTCGTGCGGTGGACTTGTTAAACAAGCGATCAAGTGGCCCGCTGAACAGCGCTGGAAACTCTTTATGTTTTCCAACTAATTGCATTGCTGTTCGGCGAATCATCTGAGGCCGGGCAATTATCCATTGCGATCTTCAACACGAAAGCCGTCCGATTCCCTTAGTTACGTAGCCCTGTTACACCAAGATACATAGGAAAATTATGGCACTTTGCCAAAACTTTAAAAGTTGCTGTAAGAAGAGGACTACACGCCAACAAATGAGAACTATTTATAACCGGAAGTTCCCGTAAGAATAGGATTACATACGTTAAAAAACAACCGTATTTACTTGGGCAACACCCACTAAGCCATTGGAAAATATGTCGAGGCGGTTCGCAGAAAAAGGTGAGATGAAGCGTTTCCGACGTGGGCGACCGTTCGTCCGGTCAGGTTGCCCGGCATTAAGATATATCTTACGTTGTATCTAAACCAATCGAGAGCACCTAGAAATGAGAGACCATCATTCCCACCGTGACCACGGTGACGACCGCGACGGCTTCGAAAAACGCCCAGGCCCAGGGGGGCGCGGTGGTCGTGGCCCACGGGTGTTTGCCCCAGGCGACCTGAAATTGCTGCTGCCGGCGCTGATCGCCGAACAGCCGTGCCACGGCTACGACCTGATCCGCCGGATCGAAGCGCTGTTCGACGGTGCCTACAGCCCCAGTCCGGGCGTGATCTACCCCACGCTGACCTTTCTGGAAGAAAGCGAATTGATCACCGGCGACGCCGAGGGCGGAAAAAAACGCTACACAATCACCGACGCCGGTCGTCTCTTCTTAGGCGAGCAAGCGGTGGCCCTAGAGGGCATTCGCCTGCGTATCGACGTGAGCAAGCGTTCGCTGCGCGGCCATGACCGCCCGCCGGAAATCCACGAGGCGGTGCACAACCTGCGCCATGCCTTGCATTCGCACCACGGGCGTTGGAGCCCGGAAGAAATCCAGCGTGTCGCCGCACTGCTCAACAGCACCGCCCAAGCCATTGCCGACGGGAAAGCCCAATGAATACGCAAGCCATCCATCGCGTGACCCACGAAATCAAACGCCGCCGCCTGGACGTCCTGCGCGTGGTCGACATCACCCCGCACATGCGCCGCATCACCCTGGGCGGGCCGGAGCTGGCGGGGTTTATCAGCCTGGGCAGTGACGATCACATCAAGCTGTTGTTCCCGCAGAACGCCGCCGAACAAGCCGCATTGGAAAGCCCGACATTCAGCATCAAAGGCGACGGCCCGCAACCGGCCATGCGTGACTACACGCCCCGACGCTATGACCTGGACATCGGCGAGCTGGACATCGACTTCGTGCTGCACGGCGATGGCCCCGCTTCCACCTGGGCCGACCAGGCCAAAGTCGGCCAGCACCTGTATATCGGCGGGCCACGCGGCTCGATGATCGTGCCGGATATCTTCGACAGCTACCTGCTGATCGGCGACGAAACCGCACTGCCGGCCATCGGCCGACGCCTGGAAGAACTGCCTGCCGGGCGCAAGGTGTTGGCGGTAATCGAGATCGAAAATGCCGCGGAGCAGCAGGCGCTGCAGAGTGCGGCCGAGGTCGAGGTGATCTGGGTGCTGCGCGGCCAGGACGACCTGCTCGAAACGGTGCGCAACCTGAGCCTGCCGGGCGGCAAGTTGTACAGTTTTGTCGCCACCGAAACCAAAGTGTCACGCCAGTTGCGGCGCGTGTTGCTGGACCATCACAAGGTCAATGAAGAGTTCCTCAAAGCCGTCGGTTACTGGCGCGCCGAAGGCAGCGAAGACGAGTGAATCAGGCGCGGGGCTTGATGATTTTATCCAGCCCCAGCACCGCCAACGCAATCAGCACAAACCCCGCCAGAATCCCCCCCGCATTTACAAACACCTGTGGATAACCCAGGGTACTGACATCGATAAACGGGTACTGATACTGCCCGAGCAAATCCCCGCGCAGCAGCGCATAGGCGAAGTACACCAGCGGGTAGATCACCCACAGGCCAATGTGTTTGAAACGCAAATGGCCCTTGGGCACATACCACCACCAGTACAAGGCAAACAGCGCCGGCATCACGTCGTGGAGCAATTCGTCGGCGATAAACTGGAAGCCCTCCGGCTGCCACAAATGCCGCAGCAACAGGCTGTAGGCCAGGCCCACCACCACGATGCTCACCGCGATACCACTGCTGACACTCGGCGCCAGGAAAAACCGCTTGGCTGCTGACTCACGACTTATCCAAGCGTAGCTCAACACCACCACCGCCAGGGTGTTGGTCAGCACCGTGAAGAAACTGAAGAAGTTGATCAACCCGCCCAACAGGCTCGCACCGGTTTCCCAGCGCGAATAGAAAATCAAGTATTGCTGAATCACCAACCCCACCCAACCGGCCAGCGCCGCTGCCGCTGCATACCGCTTCATGGGTTCAATCCAACGGGCGTTTGGTGCGCATCAGCTTCACGTACAACCCTTCGACCTTCTCCCGCGCCCAAGGAGTTTTACGCAGGAACGTGAGGCTCGACTTGATGCTCGGGTCGCTCTTGAAGCAGCGCACATCAATGCGTTCGGCCAGGCCTTCCCATTCGTAATGTTCCACCAGGGTGGTGAGGACGTGCTGCAGGGTCACGCCGTGCAGCGGGTCGTTACTTGTCGCGGTCATGCCGGGCCTTTTGCAGTAAGAGGAAATACAGCCGCGCACCTTAGCCGACGGGGCTGAACGGTGGAAGCACTGCATTGAATATAGCCCCTTGGGTAAAGTTCCCCTTTTCGGCGAAAAAAGAGATGTTATATTATAACCACAACAACCCAGATAACCTGATCACGCCTTCTCTCTTTGCCGTTTTTCCAAGGAATGTCCGATGTCCCCGTCCTCTCTGTGGCGCTTGACCCCGCTCGCCGCCGCCCTGCTGATCTGCTCTCAAGCCCACGCCCTCGAACTGCAGCCGCAAGTCATCACCGGCAACCCGCTGGGCAGTGAGCAACTCGCCTCGCCCACCACCGTGCTTGAAGGCGATGACCTGACCCTGCAACAAAAAGGCAGCCTGGGTGAAACCTTGAACAAGCAGCCAGGCGTGTCGTCTTCGTACTTCGGCCCTGGCGCCAGCCGGCCGATCATTCGTGGCCAGGATGGCGACCGCATCCGCATCCTGCGCAATGGCGTGGGTGCGCTGGATGCGTCGTCGCTGTCCTACGACCATGCCGTGCCGCTGGACCCGGTCAACGTCGACCGCATTGAAATCGTGCGCGGCCCCGCCGCCTTGCTGTATGGCGGCAGCGCGATTGGTGGCGTGGTCAACACCTTCGACAACCGCATTCCCACCGAAGCCATCGAAGGCATCCACGGCGCCGGTGAACTGCGCTACGGCGGCGCCGACACCACGCGCAGCAGCGCCGGCAAACTGGAAGCCGGCAACGGCACGTTCGCCTTGCACCTGGATGCGAACGCGCGAGAATTCAACGACCTGAAAATCCCCGGCCAGGCGCGCAGCCGCCACGCCCCGGAAACCGACGACGCACCGGGCAAGAATGGGCGCCTGGGTAACAGCGACGGGCGCCAGGACGGCGGCGCGGTGGGCGGCTCCTACACCTGGGACGATGGTTACGCCGGGCTCTCCTACAGCAACTACGACGCCAACTACGGCTCCCCCGCCGAGCAGGACGTGCGCATCCGCATGCAGCAGGAGCACTATGCGTTTGCGTCCGAAATCCGCAACCTGCAGGGCCCGTTTACGTCGGTAAAAGTCGACGCGGGCTACACCGATTACGAACACCGCGAGATCGAAGGCGGCGAAACCGGTACTGTTTTCAAGAACAAGGGTTACGAAGCGCGGGTTGAAGCGCGCCACCAGCCGATCGGCCCGTTTGACGGGGTGGTCGGCGCCCAGGTGACCCGCAACGAATTCTCGGCCCTGGGCGAAGAAGCCTTCGTGCCACAGACCGACACCAACGCCGGCGCACTGTTTATCCTCGAAGAAATGCAGGCCACCGAGCGTCTGAAACTCAGCCTCGGCGGGCGCCTGGAACACACCAGCGTCGACCCCGACGCCAAGGGCAACGCGCGCTTTACCAGCGCCGACAAACGCAATGACTTCACCGCCGGCAGCCTGTCGTCGGGCGCGGTGTACAGCCTTACGCCCGTCTGGTCGCTGGCCGCGACCCTGGGCTACACCGAACGCGCACCGACCTTCTACGAGCTGTACGCCAACGGCGCCCACGTCGCTACCGGCACCTTTGAACTGGGCAACGCCAACCTGAAAAAAGAAAAAGCCCTCTCCAGCGACCTGGCCCTGCGCTTTGACAATGGCACCCACAAGGGCAGCTTTGGCGTGTTCTACAGCCACTTCTCCAATTACATCGGCTTGCTGGGCAGCGGTCGCACGTTGAATGACGAAGGCGAAGAAGACGCGGGCGGCATCCCCGAGTATGAATACTCAGGCGTGCGTGCACGTTTCGCAGGCTTTGAAGCCCAGGATCACTGGAAACTGGGCGAAGGCGCCTACGGCAAGTTCGCCCTGGAGCTGTCGGGCGACTACACCCGCGCGACCAACCTTGACACCGGCGAAGCCTTGCCACGCATTGCGCCACTGCGCCTGAACAGTGGCTTGCTGTGGGAACTCGACCGCTGGCAGGCACGCATCGACGTCGAGCACGCCGCCGGCCAGGGGCGTGTGCCGGATAACGAGAGCGGCACCGATGGCTACACCACCCTGGGCGCCAGCGCCGGTTACCGCTTCAACGTGGGCGGCAGTCAGTGGCTGGCGTTCGTGAATGGTGAAAACCTGACCAACCAGACGGTGCGCTACGCCAGCTCGATCCTGCGCGACATCGCCCCGGCGC
Source organism: Pseudomonas sp. (assembly GCF_049590575.1). GTDB lineage: Bacteria > Pseudomonadota > Gammaproteobacteria > Pseudomonadales > Pseudomonadaceae > Aquipseudomonas. Next base: position 3,242 of record NZ_JBAWDE010000399.1, on the reverse strand, counting down.
CGGGCAGAAGCGTGCAGGTCGGCGTGCGCACTACTTTCTAGCCTGTGGCCACAGGCTTTCTGTGTCAGATGACTGCCTGTGGCCTTGATAGGGCGGCTTTGCCGCCCAACGCAGGGCAAGCCTGCTCACCCCGGTAGACCTACTTCCCACCACAATCGGGGCAGCGACGTTCTGTCACTGTTACCAGATCTGAAATGATGCATCTCTCGATTTGTTCTTTCTCAAAACGAGCAGGCACATTATCCTTGCCGCAACAAACTGAAACGTCTCATGTCCGCGGTCGACCCCATCTTGTTGAATTCCCCCTTTTTCCAAGACAGCGCTGTCTTACACCGACCTGCGCCTGAAGGTAAATCGTCCGACTGCGGATAGCCCTCGCGTCCTACAGAAAAACCGAATTAACGCTGAACCAAGCCCGCGCCGAATCGTCATCTACAGTGAAGCACGGGGTTACAAAATTCCTACGTCACGGAGAAACACACTATGAGCACTGATGGGGCTTCAAGCCCAAGCCGCCTGCTGCCCAGGCTGCTGGGGATCTTGCTGCTGATCATGGGCCTGGCCTTGCTGGCCGGTGGCATCAAGCTGAGCATGCTCGGCGGGTCGCTGTACTACCTGCTGGCCGGTATCGGCATCACCCTGACCGGCATCTTGCTGCTGGCCACTCGCCGCGCCGCGCTGGGCCTGTACGCATTGGTGCTGTTCGCCAGTACCGTATGGGCACTGTGGGAAGTCGGCCTGGACTGGTGGCAGTTGGTGCCGCGCCTGGCACTGTTGTTCGCCCTGGGCATCGTCATGCTGCTCCCGTGGTTTCGCCGTCCGTTGCTGCGTGGCCAGCCCGCCCCGCTGGGCACTGGCGCGCTGAGCGTAGCCGTGGTGCTGGCCGGTGCTGCCGCCGTTGCCAGCCAATTCACCAACCCGGGCGAGATCAAAGGCCAACTGGACCGCGACGCGGTACCGGGCATGGCCAGTGCTGCGCCTGCCCAGGCCGATGGCGACTGGAACTCCTACGGCCGCTCGGCGCACGGTGATCGTTACTCGCCACTGGCGCAGATCACCCCGGAAAACGCCCACAAGCTGGTGCCGGCGTGGACCTTCCGTACCGGCGACATTCCGGGTGCTGGCGACCCAGGTGAAACCACCGCGGAAAACACCCCGCTGAAAGTCAACGGCATGCTCTACGTGTGCACGCCGCACAGCCAGGTGATCGCGCTGGACCCGGACACCGGCAAGGAAATCTGGCGTTTCGACCCGAAGATCACCACCCAGGGTGCTGAAAGCTTCAAGGGTTGGGCACACATGACCTGCCGTGGCGTGTCGTACCACGATGACGCCGCCTACGCTTCCGAGCAAAGCCCGACCGGCAGCGCCAGCCCGGCTGCCGCGCCGAATGCCTGCCCGAAACGCATTTTTGTACCGACCGCCGATACCCGCCTGATCGCCCTGAACGCCGACACCGGCAAGATGTGTGAAGACTTCGGCGACAAAGGCCAGATCGACCTGCGTGCCAACATCGGCACCTTCGCCCCAGGCGGTTACTACTCCACTTCGCCACCGGCCGTTACCAAAAACCTGGTCGTGATTGGCGGTCATGTGACCGACAACGTTTCCACCGACGAGCCTAGCGGCGTGATCCGCGCGTTCGACGTGCACACCGGCAAGCTGGTGTGGAACTGGGACAGCGGCAACCCGGACGACACCACCCCGTTGGCCGAAGGCAAGACCTACACCCGCAACTCGCCGAACATGTGGTCCATGTTCGCCGTGGATGAAAAACTCGGCATGCTCTACCTGCCGATGGGCAACCAGATGCCCGACCAATACGGCGGCGACCGTACCGAAGATTCGGAAAAATACAGCGCCGGCCTGACCGCCCTGGACATCGACAGCGGCCACGTGAAGTGGACCTTCCAGTTCACCCACCATGACCTGTGGGACATGGACGTGGGCGGCCAGCCGTCGCTGATCGACATCAAGACCGAAGCGGGCGTGAAGCAGGCGGTGATGGCGTCGACCAAGCAAGGCAGCATCTACGTGCTCGACCGCGCAACCGGCCAGCCGGTGGTGCCGATCCACGAAGTGCCAGTGCCACAAGGCGCGGTAGCAGGCGATCACACGGCCCCAACCCAGCCGAAGTCGGACTTGAACTTCATGCCACCGCCGCTCAAAGAGCGTGACATGTGGGGCGTGACGCCGTTCGACCAGATGCTGTGCCGCATCGATTTCAAATCGATGCGCTACGACGGTCCGTTCACCCCGCCATCGCTGCAAGGCTCGATCGTTTACCCAGGTAACTTCGGCGTGTTCGACTGGGGTGGCATTTCCGTCGACCCGGTACGCCAGATCGCCTTTGTGAACCCGAGCTACATGGCGTTCAAGTCCAAGCTGATCCCGGCGGCCGACATCGCCAAGCAAGGCCCGCGCGTCAGCGAAACCGAAGGCGTGCAGCCAAACAAAGGCGCACCGTACGGTGTGATCCTCGAAGCCATGCTGTCGCCAATGGGCCTGCCGTGCCAGGCACCGGCGTGGGGTTATGTGGCCGCGGTCGACCTGACCAACCACAAAACCATCTGGATGCACAAAAACGGCACCGTGCGCGACAGCTCGCCGGTTCCGATCCCGCTGACCATGGGCGTGCCTAGCCTGGGCGGTACGTTCACCACCGCCGGTGGCGTGTCCTTCCTCAGCGGTACGCTCGACCAGTACCTGCGTGCCTACGACGTGAAAAACGGCAAGCAGTTGTGGGAAGGTCGTCTGCCCGCAGGCGCTCAGACTACGCCGATGACCTATACCGGCAAGGACGGCAAGCAGTATGTGCTGGTCATGGCTGGCGGTCATGGTTCCCTGGGCACCAAGCAGGGTGACTATGTGATGGCGTTTAAACTGCCGGATTAAGATTTACTGGTGGTAAGAGAAAAGCGGTTGCCCTTTGCGGGGAGCCGCTTTTTTTGTGTCTGGTGGGGGGGTGTATATCCGTTATTTGGGTGATGGCGGGTATTGGTTTCGCCCTTACGGCGAGTCACTTTTGAAAGGAGCCCAAAAGTGACCCGCTGTAAGAGCGGAACCATACGAAGCCGTTACCGCAGCAACGGATATACCCACAAAAGCTCCAACAGCGGGACTGTCAGTTTTTTTGTGTGCGGGCCGGTAACGGCCTGCCCTGAGGCAGGCCGTGCTTTTACCAGGTTGGCCTGATAAATCGATCTCCGTACAGAATCGCAAATTGATTCATCGCACTTTTC
>NZ_JBAWDE010000398.1:0-3212 GCF_049590575.1 Pseudomonas sp. | reverse complement strand
TCTGGTAGTCAACCGAAAGAATGCGGCCTGCTTCATAACGCAAGAACAGCGAACGCCCGACGCCGTTATCCAGCCGCTCGATCCGCCCGGAATAATCCCGGGAAATGCGCAACCGGTTGTCGTACGCATCGCTGATGGCTGTCAGCACACCGTCGCGAAAGTGGTAGAAACGTGATGCCTGAGCCAGCACCAACTCATCAGCCGACGAACCCAAGTAAATCGCCGCTTCAGCCAGGCTATTGGTGATCGCTGGTCGAGTGGAGGAGGGCATCGGAAACTGCGTCGACCGGTTCTCATGATCCGTCCACACCACCGAGTCACCGGAAACCGACAACCGCTGCGCCAGCGAATGACTCCAGCCAAACCCCAACCCGCAATCCACTTCCACCGCACTGGTGCGATACAACCGCGTCCACTCAAACGGCAAAACCCCGTCCAGCGCACCATCGGTCAGCGTCAGCAATTCCTCGCCGGTCACCATCGACACCGGGCAGCCATTGGTGACGGTCTTGTCCGCAGGCGCCGCCACTTCCCCATTCGGATTTCGAGCAGAAGCAGGCACATCGTCGACATGCTCCTGCCGAACCAACGCCGTTTTCTGGGATTTGTTCCGAACCGCCGGCACCGGGTTGGAAACCAGCTGATCCCCCACCTTCAACGGCACCGCTGGCACCGTCTTGATCGCTGTGGCCGGGCTGCCCAGCAACAGCGGTTTAACCGCCTCGACATGCGTTTCTAACTTGGGCCCGACCAAATGAGTGGCCAGCAATTCCAGCCAGCGGCGTGCATTGCCGGATTTGATATGGCTCAACACCTGTGTGCCAAGGCGCACACCGACCCCCATCGCGCCCGCCACCCTGACCAGCAGCAGGTTGATCAACACCTCGCCGGTGATTTCGCCCATCAGCTCATTCATCTGCGGCGGCGGCAACAAGCGCATCCAACTGACCATCGCTGCCACGTGAATAAACAGCAGCGGCTCATCGCTAAGCACCAGCAAACCAAGGGCTATCCTGTCCTTGCTCAGCTTCAGAAGCTCATCGAGTTCAACTTGAGAAACGTATTGCAGCAACTTTTCACTGTTGGCCTGCAGGTCCCCCAGCAGGTCGTACAGCTGGGTGACGTTGTCCCACAGGTTGTAAAGCGCGTTGCCCATTCCGCTGAGAAACGCCGCTTCCACCACCCTGCGACGGTCCAGCGGGGTAGCGTCGGAATAGTCTTTCCATTGAGGCTTGAAGGTGCTCGCCCACTCTTCTTGCAGACGCGCTTCCAGCCCCTTGATCACCAACTGATAAGACGCATACAGCGCCTTGACGTGATCCTTGGAGATGTTGGGATAGAAACTGATCAGATACTGCTGGTTGCGATCACACTCGGTGATTTCAAGAATGCCGCTGGGGCCGATGGTTTTATGAATGGACGAACCCAACGGGCTGCCATCCGCTGCAATGGCTTGCAGCATCACCGGCGTGTTGCCGATGGGCACAAACTGCGTACTCTGAAACATGTGCACCAGCGTTAAACTACCGTTGGCCCGGCATGTGGCAACGGTGGTGCTGGGAAGCAGGGAGCGGTCAATCGGCGCGACCAGCGTCACCTCTTCCCCGACCTTGAACACCTGCTCGACGTCCAGTGCCGAAAAGCTCCAGAAGCTTTCGGCCCACTCGTCAAAGGTGTTCAGGCATGCTCGAAAGTCACGCAAGACGCTTTCAGCATCGACCGTCTTCGCGTCCATAGGGGCAAGGGCCAGCCGGCCGATAGCCCGGTTCAAGTCATAGCCCCATGGACTTGGGCATCAAGAAGAAAAACCATCTGCAATCCCTCGCACTGTGTGATCAGGCGAAGAACTTTGCAGTGGTTTTATGGATAGGGCTGTAGTGCTTGTCCGGCTGCTAGGTGGGATGTTTCTGTAGTCTTTGTCGGCGTGGTGTGGCCAGTGCCGAACGCGGCGAACCCCGGTTAGACTTGCCTGTCGATATCAACAATGCCTGGCCCGCCGTCACCCAAGGAAGCCCCATGTATCCAAGCCGCCTGATCCTGTTTCTCACTGCTTTGCTGGTGCTGGCAGGTTGCTCCACCCCACGCGGCCCGCAACAGCCGGAACGCAGCGAGACCGAGGTAAAAGCGCAGATTGTGCGCTTGCTGCCCACAACTGTGCCGGACCGCAACGGCTGGGCCCAGGACATCTATACCGCCTTCGACACCCAGGAAATCTATCCCAGCACTGAAAACATCTGCGCCGTGCTCGCGGTGACCGAGCAAGAGTCGACTTACCAGGTCGACCCGCCGGTGCCGAACATGGGCAAGATCGCCCAGGATGAGATGCTGCGCCGGGCGGGCAAAGTGCATGTGCCGGCATTCGTGGTGCGCAGCGCCCTGCAACTGCGCTCGCCCACTGGTAAGTCCTACGCTGATCGCCTGAGTGCCGCGCGCACGGAAAAAGACCTCAGCGGTATTTTCGACGATTTCATCAGCATGGTGCCCTTGGGCAATACGCTGTTTGGTGGTTTCAACCCGGTGCACACCGCGGGGCCGATGCAGGTCAGCATCGATTTTGCGCAGAAACAGGCGCGGGGTTATCCCTACACGGTGGACGGCACTATTCGGCGTGAAGTGTTCACTCGGCGTGGCGGCATGTACTTCGGCATCGCGCACTTGCTCGGCTACCCGGTCAATTACGACCAGCCGCTGTATCGCTTTGCCGACTTCAATGCCGGGTGGTACGCCAGCCGTAATGCGGCGTTCCAGGCCGCCGTCAGCCGCGTCTCGGGCACCGAGCTGGCGCTGGATGGCGACTTGATTCGCTATGGCTCATTGCTCCCAGGCACCACTGAGCTGGCGGTGCGCTCCCTGGGGGCGAAGCTGGATATGCGCAACCCGAGCATCCGCAGCCAGCTGGAGCAGGGCGAGCAGTTGGACTTTGAACAGACCACCCTCTACCAGCGCGTGTTCGCCCTGGCCGACAAGGCGGCCGGCAAACCGATGCCGCGGGCGATACTGCCGGGAATCGTGCTCAAGAGTCCGAAGATCACCCGCAACCTGACTACCGCGTGGTTTGCCAAACGCGTAGATGAGCGCTATCAGCGCTGTATGAAGCGCTGATCACGCGCGGCAACAGGATCGCTCGCACGGTGCCGGAAGCTTTTGTTTAATTGCTGCGCAGTCACTAACGATGTAGATCCAAATTGTGGGAGCGGGCTTGCTCGCGAAGG
>NZ_JBAWDE010000397.1:0-98098 GCF_049590575.1 Pseudomonas sp. | reverse complement strand
CACTCCGGGTATCTGGGCATACGCGCCGCCGTTTCCGCCGGCACCAACATCACCTTCAAGATTCTGTTCAACGACGCCGTGGCCATGACCGGCGGGCAGAAACACGATGGCGCGTTGACCGTACCGGCCATCGCCCATCAAGTCAATGCCGAAGGGGTCAAGCGCATCGTGGTGGTCAGCGATGAGCCACACAAATACCCGCTGGAGACCGCCTGGCCACCTGGCGTGACATTCCATCACCGTGACGAACTCGACAACGTTCAGCGCGACATCCGTGAGGTGCCAGGCACTTCGGTGCTGATCTACGACCAGACCTGTGCCGCGGAAAAACGTCGGCGCCGCAAGCGCGGTACTTTCCCCGACCCGGCCAAGCGCATCGTGATCAACGACCTGGTGTGTGAAGGCTGTGGTGACTGCGGCGTGAAGTCCAACTGCGTGTCAGTGCAGCCGGTGGAAACCGAGTTTGGTCGCAAGCGTGCCATTGATCAGTCGTCCTGCAACAAAGATTATTCCTGCGTCAACGGCTTCTGCCCAAGCTTTGTCACCGTTGTCGGCGGCAGCCTGAGCAAGCCGGAGGCGGCCGTGCAAGGGCAGGCGGTACCGTTGCTGCCGGAGCCGGTGCGGCCGAAAATCGATGATCGGGTCTACAGCATTTTAGTCGCGGGCATGGGCGGTACCGGGGTCGTCACCATTGGCGCTATCTTGGGCATGGCCGCGCACCTTGAAGGGCGCGGATGTGGCTTGCTCGATATGGCGGGCCTGGCCCAGAAGGGCGGCTCGGTGTGGAGCCACCTGCGTTTCGGCCCCAACCCGCAGTCGATCAAGACCATCCGTATCGCCGCCGGTGGCGCCGACCTGGTGCTGGGCTGCGACCTGATTGTGGCGGGCAACACCAAGACCCTCGCGGCAACGCGCCATGGCAGCACCCACGTCCTGGTCAACACCCAGGAAACCATGCCGGGTGCCTTTACCCGCAATGCCGACATGCAATACCCCACCCAAGCGCTGCGCCGCAATATCGTCGAGGCAGTGGGCCAGGAGCATGCCGAGTTCGTCGATTCCGGGCGCATCGCAACGGCGTTACTGGGCGACAGCATCGCCGCGAACATGTTCATGCTCGGGTTTGCATACCAGCGCGGGCTGATTCCGCTCTCTGCGACCTCGATCGAATCGGCCATCGAACTCAATGGCGCGGCCAAAAAGATGAACACCGAAGCCTTCCGTTGGGGGCGCCAGGCAGCGCTCAACCCGCAAGCTGTCGAGCAATTGCTGGCGGCCAAGGCTGTCGGCCAGGGTATGCGTATTTCACCGCAGCCCGTGAAGACCCTGGATGAGGTGATCGCTGTCCGTCAGCAGTTCCTTACCGCGTACCAGAGCAGCGCCTATGCGCAACGCTACAGCGCTTTGGTCGAGCAGGTGCGTAACGCAGAACAACGGCTCGGCAACGGACGTAGCGAACTGACCCAGGGCGTGGCCAAGTACTACTTCAAATTGCTGGCGATCAAGGACGAATACGAAGTCGCGCGCCTGCATGTAGAAAGCGGTTTCCTCGACCGCGTCTCCCAACAGTTCGAAGGCGACTACAAGCTGGTGTTCAACCTGGCCCCACCGCTGTTTGCCAAACGCGACCCGCACACAGGGCTGCCGAAAAAAAGCGAATTTGGCCCCTGGATCGTGCCGGTGTTCCGCCTGCTCGCCAAGCTACGTGGGCTGCGCGGTACCGCGCTGGATGTGTTCGGCTACTCGGTCGAGCGCCGTCAGGAGCGCGCGCTGATCCAACGTTATGAGGCGGTGATTGCTGAGGTGTTGCCGCTGTTGGAGGACGGTGGCGCGCATTACGACACGCTACTGGAACTGGTATCGCTGCCCGAGCAGATTCGCGGTTATGGGCACGTTCGCGCCAAAGCCATGGCATTGGCCAAGCAGCGCGAAAGCGTTTTGCTGGATGTGTTGCGCGGTCGCGTGATCGCGCTGAAAAAAGTGGCTTGAGACACCTCGGTCGCACCGATTATCAAAGGAGGATAAAACCATGAACTCACTGATCAAACCGCCTGTTATCGCCGCCCGCATGGACGATGTGGCGCCCTTTCATGTGATTGATATCCTGACCCGCGCCAAGCGGCTGGAGGCAGAAGGGCGCGACATTGTGCACATGGAGGTCGGCGAGCCCGACTTCCCGACACCCCCCGCCATCATTGCTGCCGGCCAGGCGGCCCTGGCCAATGGCAAGACCACCTACACCCCGGCGCTGGGAATTCCCGAACTGCGCCAGGCAATCGCCGATTACTACTTGCAGCGCTATGGCGTCACGGTGCCGGTGTCACGCATCGTGGTGACGGCGGGTGCATCGGGTGGGCTGTTACTCGCACTGGCCTGCTTGGCGCAGCCGGGCAAGGAATGGTTGCTGACTGACCCAGGATACCCGTGCAACCGCAACTTCGTGCGCATCTTCGAGGGCGTACCAATCTCCATTCCGGTGGGCGAAGCGCATAACTTCCAGCCTACCCTGGCCGACCTTGAAGCCCATTGGCGTGATTCGACCGCCGGCGCGCTATTTGCTTCACCGGCCAACCCTACCGGTACCATGCTCAGCCTCGAGCAAATCCGCACGTTCGCGGAATTTATCCGCGCCAAGGGCGGGCATTTCATTCTCGATGAGATCTACCAGGGACTCACCTACGACCAGGAATCCACCACAGCACTGCAGTGCTGCGAGGGCGTCTGGATCGTGCAAAGTTTCTCCAAGTACTTCCAGATGACCGGCTGGCGCCTGGGCTGGCTGGTGGTGCCCGAAGGCTATACGCGGCACATCGAAAAGCTTGCGCAAAACCTGTTCCTGTCTCCGTCGGCCCCAGCTCAATACGCGGCGCTGGCGGCCTTTACACCCGAGACGCTCGACTTGGTAGAGACGCGCCGCATGGAATTTCAGCGCCGTCGCGACTTCCTGTCTGCCGAGTTGGCGCGGTTGGGCTTTCGGGTGGTGGCCAAACCGGAAGGCGCTTTTTACATCTATGCCGACTGTTCTGCCTTCACCACCGACAGCTTTGCATTCGCCATGACGCTGCTGGAGGAGGCGGGGGTGGCAACGGGGCCAGGCCTGGATTTTGGGATCAATCAGCCCGAGCGCTATCTGCGCTTTTCCTACACCACCAGCATTGAGCGGCTCCACGAGGCGGTCAGTCGCATCGAGCAATTTTTGCAGGCGCAGGAACGTTCATAAATCGCCTGCAAACGTACAAGGCTATGTGAGGGCGCAGGGGATACAGTCGCCACTAAGGAGAAGGTTACGTACAGGAGGCTTTGCACCCGCACCATCTGCCAGCCCCTTTCGTCCTGAAAAGGGGCGCAGATATAACAATAAGAGAAACCTTTGCCATGAGTTCAGTCCCCTCAAGTGCTGCACCCTCACTTCCCGTTGCACGCCGGCTGACACGCAGCGATTACAAGACGCTGTCGCTGTCTGCGCTGGGCGGTGCGTTGGAATTTTACGACTTCATCATCTTCGTGTTTTTCGCCACCGTGGTGGGGAAGCTGTTTTTCCCCAGTGACATGCCCGAATGGCTACGCCTGATGCAAACATTTGGCATTTTTGCAGCGGGCTATCTGGCAAGACCGCTGGGCGGCGTCGTCATGGCGCACTTCGGCGACCTGCTGGGACGCAAAAAAATGTTCACCTTGAGCATTTTCATGATGGCTGTGCCGACCTTGATCATGGGGTTGCTCCCAACCTATGCGCAGATCGGTATTGCAGCGCCCCTGTTATTGCTGTTGATGCGTGTGATTCAAGGCGCTGCCATTGGCGGCGAAGTGCCGGGGGCCTGGGTCTTTGTTGCCGAGCACGTGCCTCAACATCACGTTGGGTACGCCTGCGGCACGCTGACCTGTGGCCTGACGGCTGGCATTCTGTTGGGCTCTCTGGTGGCTACGGCGATCAACAGTGTTTACTCGCCAGCAGAAGTTGCCGACTACGCGTGGCGAATCCCCTTTTTGCTAGGAGGCGTGTTTGGTTTGCTCTCGGTGTACTTGCGCCGCTGGCTCCACGAAACGCCCGTGTTTGCTGAGATGCAGCTGAGAAAAACCCTGGCTTCCGAGGTGCCGTTACGCGCGGTTTTGCGTGACCATCGTGGTGCCATTCTGATTTGCATGGCGCTGACCTGGTTCCTCTCAGCAGGCATCATCGTGGTTATTTTGATGACGCCGACGGTGTTGCAGACCGTCTACCATTTTTCCGCCACCACGGCTTTGCAGGCTAACAGCCTGGCCATTGTCTTTCTGAGCCTGGGCTGCGTGTTGGCCGGCTCGCTTGCAGACCGGTTCGGCGCCGGGCGCGTGTTTGTGCTGGGCTGTGCGGCATTGATGATCAGCTCGTGGACGTTTTATCACAGCCTGTTCGCCCATCCCGACTGGCTGTTCCCGATGTATGCCGTGACAGGCCTGTTGGTCGGCACCATCGGTGCGGTGCCCTACGTGATGGTCAAGGCATTCCCACCGGTAGTGCGCTTCAGTGGGTTGTCATTTTCCTACAACTTGGCCTACGCCATCTTCGGCGGGCTGACCCCTATGGTCGTTACCTTGCTGCTCAAGGAAAGCCCCCTGGGGCCGGCCTACTACGTGTCGATTATCTGTGCGGTAGGAATAGCGGTCGGCGGTTATCTATGGTCAAAAAATCGATAGAGTGTGCGATGTCTACCCACATGGACGGCACCGCGGTGCCCACTCAGTCTTCATTGCAGCGTATTGATTGGAGGGTGACGCTGCGCGCCCTGGATATCCACGGCTATGCAACGCTCCCAGGGTTGATCAGCGAAGCTCAATGCCTGGAACTGGCTGCAGCTGAGGCAACGGAGGTCACCACCCTGGAAACGTTGAGTGGAGTGGGGGCGGGTTTTTGCCAGGGTTCTGTCTGCATGTTGGTAAACCCTTGTGCTGTCGTTGGTTATTTAGAGGCGTTGTTGTATCCACCGCTGAACCTGCTCGCCAATGTCTGGAGCGAGCGCTCCGGTTCCAGCTATCGTTTCCCGGCATCACCGCAAGCCCTGGTGACGGAATGTGCCGAATGGGGGCAACACCGCACGCTGAGCTATCTCTCTTGCTACGGCGTGGATGACTGCGAGCGGCTGCATCACTGTGTCAGGGGGGAGCAGAGAGTGTTCCCCTTTCAGGCGATTGTGCTCCTATCCCGCGCGGAACAGGACTTTGTTGGGGGGCAATTGTCGATCACGCGCCAGGATGAACGGACCCCTACGGCCTCCTTCAGCGTTCAGGCACAGCAGGGCGACGTGGTGCTGCTGGCGGTCAAACGCAAACCACGCCGTGAAGCGGGCGAATTGGTCTGGTCGACCTTGCGTCATGCTGTCCAACCCGTGCGTTCAGGGCAGCGCAAAGCACTCAACCTTGTGTTTCATCGAGGCAACGGTTCGGACGAGAACTTTTCGCCACCCGAGCGCTACCCGCGTACCGGTCCTGGCGTATCGCTTGCGGATTTCGGTGCTGGCATTGCAAGCCAGGACATCGGCGTTTCGCATAAGTGAATGCCACCTGGCACCGGTTCCTGCGGCGTAAACGCAATCGCCTGCCAAAGGCTAACGAGTAACCTGCCTTCCCATGCGTTCAGGCGTTCTGTCTGCGCCGCCACGCGCCTTTCATCAACCAACTCAGGATTATGAAATGACTCGTCTTCGTTCTTCCCATGGCTTTATGGGGCCGTTTTCTCCCGACGGTAAGTCAAGCATCGCACCCACGCCACCTTGGCACTATGCGGCTGATTTCATCACCATTGAGTGCTGGGTTGAGCCCGAATCCATCGAGCGCCTATTGCCTCCGGGCCTGAATTTGCATCCTGACGAACTTGGGCTGGTAACAGTCTCGTTCGTCGACTGGCAGGCGTGTACCAATGGTGCAGAAGAGTTACTGGACCCGGTTCGCGCCCAGTACAAGGAATGCATCGTGTTGGCCAGCGTCCAGTATGAAGGGCAACTGATGCAGTACTGCCCCTATATCATCGTCGACCAGGACACGTCCCTGGCGCGCGGCTGGGCCCTGGGCTACCCGAAAAAAATCGGTTCGGTCTGGACCACTCGTTCGATGGGGGTCAAATCCATCGCGTCGCCTGGTGAGGAGGCAGGCAGCGTGTTTGCCGGCACCGTCGCGGTCAAGGACCGGCGCGTTGCCGAGGGTCATGTCCGGCTGACTGGGCCTGCCGACGGCTCGGCCGTCACATTTGGCAGTCGCCCCATTGTTGCCTTGCGCCACTTCCCTTCGATGTTCGAGGGTGAAGAAGATCGGCCGGCGGTGTTCGAGCTTGTGCGGCTTCAGGCCGAGAACGTGCAGGCGGGCGAGGTACTTGAAGGCGACGCCACGCTGACGATCTTTGATTCGGTCACGGAGCTGCTGGGCGCGTTGAACCCGATACGCGTGGGACGCGGTTGGCGCTATTCGCTGGCAATGTCGAACCGGACCAACACTCTGCTGCGCGACCTGCGCAACGTTGCACTTGATACTTGCGGAAAAGGCGCCTGAACATGGACCCCTTGGTACTTCAGCGCACCTACCTGGATTTGACGACCCCCCATGTTGCCGACGCGTGCATGCGTTTGGGGATTGCGGTGCGTCTCGCCCCCTCGGCTTTACGCCCAGTGTGGAGTGGCACGCATTTTGTGGGCCGTGTATGTCCGGCCCGGCACTACGGAAGTGTCGACGTGTTTTTAGAAGCCATTGAGACCGCAGAACGGGGCGATGTGCTGGTGGTGGATAACGGTGGGCGCATGGACGAAGCCTGTGTCGGGGATCTGGTGACTCTGGAAGCAAGCCTCGCCGGCATGGCCGGTGTAGTCATCTGGGGGTTGCACCGTGACACGGTTGAACTCAAGGCCATTCGTCTGCCCGTGTTCAGCTTGGGGACGTTGCCCGTAGGCCCGCAGCGTCTGGATCCGCGTGAAACCGAGGCGTTGGTGTCTGCAACGTGCGGCGCTACGTTGGTGACTGCTGAAGACTTCGCCCTGGGCGACGATGACGGTGTGCTGTTTATTCCCTTGAAGCGTGCAGCAGAAGTGGCAGAAGTGGCCACGGCGATCCGTGACACCGAGCGCTACCAGGCAGCGCGAATGCGCTTGGGCAAGTCGTTTCGAGAACAGGCCCGATTCGACACTTACCTGCAATCGCGGTTGACTGATCCTGAACAGACATTCCGCCAGCATTTGCGCGCCTTTGGTGGTGAAATCGAAGAGTAGAAAAACCGCGGTAGCCTGCTCAAAGGAAGGGGGCAGGCCATCAGCGGTATCAGATGGGCAATGCCGAGGTCAGCTTGATCGTCTGCATGGGCACTTCAGTTTTGACACTCTTGACGCCTTTGATCGTTGCCAGGTAGTCACCCTGGAATTTGCGATAGCCGGTCAGGTCACCGGCCACTACCCTGAGCAGGAAATCACAGTCGCCCGCCATGAGGTGGCACTCCACCACCTGAGGGAGTTTCAACACCTCTTGGGTAAAGTGATCGACGGCTTCTGCGTCCTGGCCATTCAGCCAGATCCGTACAAACACCGTCAGGCCAACATCCAGTTTTTGTGCGTTGAGCAGTGCGACGTAGCGCTCAATGATGCCATTGTCCTCCAGCCACTTCACGCGGCGCAGGCAGGGCGACGTGGAGAGCCCTACGTGGTCCGCCAGCTCGATATTCTGCATACGCCCGTCGGCCTGCAACGCGCGCAGGATTCTGCGGTCAATTTCGTCCAGGTTTTTCATCTCTTCAACTCACTCGTCACACTGTGGAAAGTACCAGCGTGAAGGGGCAATACCGAAACTTCTCTTGAAGTGCCTGGACATATGGCTCTGGTCAAAAAAGCCCGAATCTATGGCCGCCTTGGACAGCGTCTGGCCGGCCTGCACCAGTTGTTTGACCTGGCTGAGTCGGCGCGCGGTGATGTAACGGTGGGGGCTGGTGCCAAAGAACACCCGAAAATCTTTGGACAGGCTCCAACGGTCTCGGCCGGCGCAATCCGCGAGTTGGTCGAGGGTGATCGGTCGGTCCAGGTTGTCGTGAATGTATTCGCGTGCCCGCAGTGCAGCGGCGAAATGGTGGGCAGGCCGTGCCGGACGCTGACCGGTGACGGCGGCGAGGGTCATCACGAAATTGAACAGCGCATCGTCTTCTGCCAGGGGGGCGAGTTCATGGGCATGCAGGAGTTCGAATACCGCTGAAACCAGGCGCGGGTCACGGGAAACCCCGCTTTTCAAGAATGGCAACGGCTTGCCCTTGACGATGCGCTGAACCAGCGACGGCGGCACGTAAAGGCCTTGGTAGCGCAAACCCGTGTCCGTTCCAGCGCAGCCATCGTGCATTTCGTCCGGGTGCAGAATCATTGCCTCGCCGGGGACGCAAACGTTGGACTCGCCGCGGTACTGGAAGCGGTGCGCGCCGTCCAGCGTCATGCCGATCGCATAGGTGTCGTGCTGGTGCGCGTCGAACGCATGAGCCACGAAAAACGCCTCGAACCGCTCCAGCGATGAGGTCTGAGGAGCATGTTTAACCCAATCTGTTGTCGAGCGTTGATCGTGCATGATGGCGCACCACTCAGTGATTTTTCGAATTTTACGCCTGTGCATCGGGTCA
This sequence comes from Pseudomonas sp., assembly GCF_049590575.1. Lineage (GTDB taxonomy): Bacteria > Pseudomonadota > Gammaproteobacteria > Pseudomonadales > Pseudomonadaceae > Aquipseudomonas. The sequence goes on along the minus strand of NZ_JBAWDE010000397.1, from coordinate 89,490 downwards.
TGGCTTGGACGTTTGTGGGTGATGTGGCAGGCCGGCTAGCGTTGTCGATTGCCTGTCGTTGTGGCGAACCGACTGCGGTAGGCCGCTGGTGTCGAGCCCACCTGCTGGCGAAAGAGGCGCGTGAAGGAACTAGCGTTCTGATAACCGACCTGATTGGCGATCTCCTCGATGCTCAAGTCGCTGCTTTCGAGCAGGGTCATGGAGATCTCGATACGCAGGTTTTGCAAATAGGCTAGGGGTGTTGTGCCCAGCACGCTGTTGAAGTGGCGTATCAGCGTACGCACGCTGACCGACAACGCCGAAGCAAGCTCGGGCAGGCTGATGTCCTCGGCAAAATGCTTGAGCAGCCAGTGCTGTGCCTTGGCAACCATGGTGTCGCTGTGCACGGTTTCCATCTGCAGGGGCAGATAAGGCAGTTGAGTGGTCTGGCTGGTGTCGATAAGCATCGTTTTGGCGGTCAGGGTCGCGGTATTCGCGCCGCAGAAATGCTCGACCATCCGTACCCCTTGCAGCAGATACGAGGCATTGGCGCCAGCGCACCACAGGCGGTCCTCCTCGGTCACCATCGAGCGCAATTGCAGGTTCACCGCAGGGTGGCGCTCGCGAAACAGCCGTTCCAGCCACCAGGTGGTTGTGGCCTGACGACCCTGCAACAAGCCGGTCTCGGCGAGCAGGAAGGTGCCTGTGCAATTGGCGGCCAGCACCGCACCTTCGCGCCATTGCGCCTTGAGCCACTCCAACTGCGGTACAGCGCTTTCGAGCATCTGTTCGAAAGCGTCATGCCCGGCGTAGTACAGCCCCGGAATAAAGATCATGTCGACCTTCTCTTGCGGCAGCGGGGTGGCGATGTTCAACGCCAATCCATTGCATGCCGTGACGGGCTTACCCTTGTTCGACACGAACTGCCAGGAAAAAGGCCGGGCAATGGCTTTACCGGTCTTGTGTTGCTGGCGACTGAGGTGCGCATTGGTGACATGGAAAACGTCGGCGATGCCGGCGAGGCTCGAGGCATAACAGCCATCGAGAGCCAGAATGGCGACGCGTAGCGGGGCGATTTTCATAATGGCAAATTACGCATAAAAATAGTCATTAATGCCAATTTAGCACCACCATCCGCTTCCGTACAGTGAGCTCATCAGCCATTGACCGGAGCTTCCATGAACGTACTGATTGTCCACGCGCACAACGAGCCGCAGTCATTCAACACGGCCATGCTCAACCTTGCCGTGGAGGTGTTAAGCGGGCAGGGGCATGAGGTGGTCGTGTCTGATTTGTACGCGATGAACTTCAATCCCGTTGCCAGCGCCGGCGACTTTGGCCAGCGAGCCAACAGCGAGCACCTAGTCTATGCCTTGGAGCAGCGCAACGGTTACACCACCGGCACCCTCGCGCCGGACATCCTCGCTGAACTGGACAAGATCAAGCGCGCCGACCTGATCATTTTCAACTTCCCGATCTACTGGTTCAGCATGCCGGCGATCATGAAGGGCTGGTTCGACCGAGTGTTCATCTCGGGGTACTGCTATGGCGGTGCACGCATTTATGACCGCGGCGGCTTGAAAGACAAAAAAGCCATGCTTGCGTTTTCGCTCGGCGGCCAGGACCACATGTTTGGTCCGGGTGCTGTGCACGGTGAACTGGAAACTTTGTTGCAGCCTATCCAGCGCGGCGTGTTGGGCTATGTCGGCCTCACGGTTCTGCCGCCGTTCGTAGCCTTCCATGTGCCCTATATCAGCCAAGCGGCGCGTGAGGACTACCTGGCGCAGTACCGCGAGCATCTGAAGACCCTGGATCAGCGTCCGTCGCTCGAGTTTCCGTCGCTGGATGACTACGACGAAGTTCTGCGCCCTAAACATTCGGCGGCTCACGCATGACGGTTGGTGAGGTCGGTATGACGACCCCCTTAAACACCCGTTCAGGCGTTCAAGTCGAACGCCTAGGGCTTATCTGTTTCATTACGCTGGATCGTCCCGAGACGGGCAACAGTGTGGATCTGGGCATGGGGCTGGCGTTGAGAGATGCGGTGCGCTCGTTGGTTGTGAACCCGCCACGTGTTTTGGTTCTGCGCAGCAGCGGCGCGCACTTCATGGTGGGGGGCGATGTGCGCCGCTTCGAGACCTTGTTGAGGGTCTCCAGCGCGGCCTGCGTCGATGAGTTGGAAACCCTGATCAGTGCCGTCAACGAAGCGGTAACCGGACTGACGCAATTGCCCTGTCCGGTGCTGGGTTTGATCAACGGAGCCGCCGCCGGCTTCGGACTGTCGCTGGCCCTGGCGTGCGACATCCTGGTCGCGGCCGACGATGCAAGTTTCCTGATGGCGTACAGCGCAATCGGTGCCACGCCGGACGGCGGCGGCACCTGGCATCTGCCACGGCAGGTGGGGTTGCATCGAGCCATGGCCATCGCGTTGCTGAATCCGAAACTGAGCGCCGTTGACGCGAAGGCCGCAGGCCTGGTGACCGAGGTGGTGCCTGGCGAAGAGCTGGCGGCAGCCGGCCTGGCCATCGCCCAGCGCTTGGCCGAAGGGCCCGCCGCGGCGCAGGCGGGGATCAAACGCTTGCTGCGTAGCGGCCTGGACGCAAACCTGGAAACAGCCTTGGCAGCCGAAAAGGCCACGTTCGTGGCGGTATCCGCCAGCGCTGACTTTGCAGAAGGCGTTTCCGCGTTTTGCCAGCGCCGCAAGGCTCAATTTGGTTCGTCCCTTTAATCCCCCAAGAGGTCTTTCATGAGAATCGAAGGTTCTGTTTTCTTCATCACCGGTGGTGCTTCGGGCTTAGGGGCTGCCACCGCCAAGTGGCTGGTGGGATCGGGCGCCCAGGTGGTGCTGGCTGACCTCAACGAGGTGGCAGGTGAAGCATTGGCGAATGAGTTGGGGCCCGATGCGTTATTCGTGCGCACGGACACGGTGCAAGAGCAATCCGTGCAAGCGGCCATCGACCTTTCACTCGGCCGGTTCGACCGTGTAGACGGACTGATCTGCTGTGCTGGCGTAGCACCTGGGCAGAAGGTGCAGAGTAAGGCGGGGCCGCATGACCTGGATACCTTTGCGCGCACAATCACGATCAACCTGGTGGGGACGTTCAACGCCATACGATTGGTCGTAGCGGCCATGAGTAACAATGCGCCCAATGGCGATGGCGAGCGCGGCGTGATCATCACCACCGCGTCCGTCGCGGCCTTTGATGGCCAAATCGGCCAGGCGGCCTATGCGGCGTCTAAAGCTGGTGTGGTGGGTATGACACTGCCGATTGCTCGTGAACTTGCCCGGTTTGGCATTCGGGTGGTGACCATTGCGCCCGGCATCTTCGAAACGCCAATGCTGCTTGGACTGCCTCAGGCCGTTCAAGACTCGCTGGGTAAAACAGTGCCATTTCCCCCACGTCTGGGGCGCGGTTGCGAGTACGCGCAATTGGTGGAGTCGATCGTACTGAACCCGATGCTCAACGGCGAGGTGATACGTCTGGATGGTGCATTACGCATGGCGGCCCAATAAGGAGTTACTCACGTTTCAATTTAAATTCTGAACAGAAAGTTTGAATGAATTTAGTGGCGTTGGGCGTTATCCCGGCGGCGCTGAAGTGTGCGTCACAGTCGAAAACAATAAAAAACAGCAATAACAATAACAATAGCGAAAGGTAGACTAACCATGCAATTCAACTTCGGTACAGTTATGCCCGTCCTGTGCGCCAGCGCAGTCTTGGGTATGGTCGGATCGGTACGTGCAGACTTCCTGGGGGACAGCAAATTCACCCTGGAACTGCGTAACTTCTATATGAACCGTGACTTCCGCCAGGCCGGCGCGGCGCAGAATAAAGCGGAGGAATGGGCTCAGGGATTCATGTTGCGCCTTGAATCCGGTTACACCGAGGGGCCGGTAGGTTTCGGTATTGATGCCATCGGGATGCTGGGGCTGAAACTCGACTCCAGCCCAGATCGGGTTGGCACCGGCCTGCTCAAGACCAATGCGGTCGGGCCCAAGCGGGCCAAGGATGAATATGGCGAGTCAGGCTTTACTGCCAAGGTACGTATCTCCAAGAGCACCTTGAAGCTCGGCACTCTCCAGCCGGTGTTGCCGCCTTTGATGCGCAATGACTCACGTCTTATGCCGCAGACCTTTCGCGGAGCTTGGTTGGCCAGTAACGAGATTGAGGGTTTGAACCTTGATCTGGGCCGCCTTGATCGGGTCAATCAGCGCGACTCTTCGGACAACGAAGTGATGACCGTCTTCAATGGCGGCAAGCGCAATATAGTGCTCGGAAGTGCCAAAACCAGTGATGAATTTCTGTTTGGTGGGGGTCGCTATCAATGGAATCCGACACTTTCCACCAGTTATTACTACGGCGGCCTTGATGGCATCTACAAACAACACCTGATCAATCTAGTGCATCAATTACCGTTGGGGGGCGGGCAAAGTCTTAAGTCCGATATCCGATTTTCACACTCTGGTGCCGACGGCGGAAGTAACGTGGACAACGATGCTTTGGGCGCCTTGTTTACCTACAAAATGCTTGGGCATAGCTTCAGCGCCGGCTACCAGCACCTCAGCGGTCGCACCGGTTTCGCCTACGTCAATGGCGCGGACGATGCCTTGCTCAATCAGGTGCAGATCAACGACTTCGGTAACCGCGATGAGCATTCGTGGCAGGTGCGCTACGACTATGACTTCGCCGCGTTGGGCTTTCCAGGGCTAACCCTGATGACCCGCTATCTGTCGGGTGACAACGTGGACCGAGGGGCCGGGCTGAGCGAAGGCAAAACCTGGGAGCGCAACACGGACCTGGGGTACGTCATTCAAAGCGGGCCGCTGAAAAACCTGGCGTTGAAGCTGCGTAACGCCACCACCCGCAGCAACTTCCTGAGTGATCTGGATGAAAACCGCCTGATCGTCAGCTACAGCTTGCCACTCTGGTAAGTCCTGAATCGTCGCAGCCTGGCGCATGGCCAGCAGGAAATGGCTGGCTTGGCGAAATTGGCATAAAAAACGTCAGTATTGCCAATGTGCCAGCGCTGCCGATTTTCGTACTGTGCAAAAGGGCACAGCGGCACATCAATGTTGAGACAGACACGATGAACACAATAAAAAGAAGTTATTCGCGTGGCGCGATTCATACTCCGTTGATTGAGAAAACCCTGGGGGATTTCTTTGACGAGGTGGTCGCACGATTTCCCGATAATGAAGCGCTTGTTTCGTGTCATCAGAGTATCCGGCTCAGCTATTCGCAACTTCAAGCCGAAGTAAACCAACTGGCGAGTGCGCTGCTTGCGTTGTCACTTGTGCCGGGTGATCGTGTGGCTATCTGGGCCAACAACAGCGCCGAATGGCTGATAACCCAACTGGCGACAGCCAAGGTCGGTATCATCCTGGTCAACTTCAACCCGGCCTATAAAACCATCGAGCTTGAGTACGCGCTGAATAAGGCGGGCTGCAAGGCATTGATCACTATGGCCGCGTTCAAGACTACTGATTACCTGCAAGTGATCAGAACCATTGCGCCGGAAATCCACACATCTACACCTGGACAGCTCAGTGCTACGAGGTTGCCCGCATTGCATGCGGTCATTCACCTGGGCGAAGAACACGTGCCCGGGTTTATGCGTTTTCGCGATCTGATGAGTCTGGGGAATGCCTTGGATGAACATGTCCCGCGTGTCGCTGCGACGCTGAAGAACACTGATGCGATCAACATCCAATTCACCAGCGGCACCACGGGCTCTCCAAAGGGCGCAGCGCTGACCCATCGCGGCATTCTCAACAATGGATTTTTTCTCGGCGAAGGCATGAGCCTGACTGCCACCGATCGCCTGTGCATTCCGGTGCCTTTGTTTCATTGCTTTGGCATGGTGGTTGGCAACCTGGCGGCATTGACCCATGCCAGCACCATCGTCTATCCCAACGATGCATTTGACCCGGTGCGTACCCTTGAGGCCGTACAGAGTGAGCGCTGCACCGCCCTGCACGGTGTGCCGACGATGTTCATCACCGAACTCGACCACCCCCGCTTTCACGAATTCGACCTGTCCACCTTGCGCACCGGCATCATGGCCGGCACGGCTTGCCCGATTGAGGTGATGCGCCGGGTTCAGCGCGACATGCATATGCGCGATGTCACTATTGCCTACGGCATGACCGAAACCAGCCCGGCCAGCTGCCAAAGCACCTGTGAAACACCGCTGGAAAAACGCGTGTCGACCATCGGCAAAGTCCACCCCCACCTGGAAGCCAAGGTGGTCCACCCGGAGTCGGGAGACACCTTGCCGATCGGCGTCGTGGGGGAGTTGTGTATCCGTGGTTATTCGCTGATGCAAGGCTACTGGAACGACCCGGAAAAGACTGTGCAGACCATCGACAGCGACGGCTGGATACACAGCGGAGACTTGGCCACGATGGATGCCGAGGGCTACGTCAGCATCACCGGGCGTATCAAGGATATGGTGATACGCGGCGGCGAAAATATTTCCCCGCGCGAGATCGAGGAGTTCCTGTATCAACACCCGGCGATTCAGGATGCGCAGGTGATCGGCGTGGCAGATGAGAAATACGGCGAGGAGCTCTGCGTTTGGGTGATCGTGCGCCCGGGCCTGGCGATCAGCGAAGACGAGATACGCAAGTTCTGCAGCAGCCAGATCGCCCGTTACAAGATCCCGCGCTATATACGCTTCGTCGACGGCTTCCCAATGACGCTCTCCGGCAAAGTACAGAAGTTCAGGATGCGCGAAATCATGGAAGAAGAGCTTACCCTGGCGGTGTGCTAGAGCGCCGCCCACATTTACTCATGCGCCGCTTCATAGGCGCCACCGATAAGGAATGAACCATGGCATGGCAGATTGAAGTGATTGAAGGGTGTGCGGTTGTGCGCATGAATACCAACAAGGTCAATGTGCAGAACGACACCTTCTTCAAGGACCTGCATGACGCGTTTGATCGGCTCGAAACCGAGTTCAGCGAGCTGCCGGTGATTCTGACCGGGCAGGGCAATGCCTTTTCCGCCGGCATCGACTTCAAGTACAGCTTTGATGTGTTTGGCAGCCAGAACAAAGAGCGGATCCGCCAGTGGTACGCCGAGTATCGCGCGACCAACCTGCGCATCTTCCAGTACCCGCGCCCCACCGTGGCAGCGATCAACGGGCATGCTATTGCCGGTGGCCTGATCACGGCCCTGGACTGCGACTTCCGTATCGCCGCTCGCAAAGAGGCCAAGTTCGGCTTGAACGAAGTGCCTATCGGCATTCCGATGCCTGCCGCGTATGTGGAAATCATCAAGTATGCGCTGGGCAATCAGGTCGGCGCGCTGACCACCCTCAAGGGTGAACTCTATTCGCTGGAGCAGGCCGAGAAGCTCGGGTTCTTCCATGAGGTAGTGGAGGAATCGCAACTGCTGGCCACCGCGATTGCCTATGCGCGATGCATCACGCCCGATTGCAACGTGGCGTATGCGATGTCCAAGAAAGCCTTGCAGGATTCGGTCATGCAGCAGATTGACCTGCGTACTACGCTGCTCGACCAGGAACTGCCCACCGGCATGAGCGATGCAGGTAATCGCCGGGCCCAGGACAAGCGTCGCCGGGAAATCATGGGCGAATAAGAGAAAGAACATCGTGGAAATTATCGACGCCTGGATGCAGTTTCCCAACAAGCGCTTTTTGCAGGACCCGATGTTTGAGTCTCTGCGGCGCTGGCCCACGGCGTGGAAGGTGCTAGCCGAGAACAGCCCTGACATTACCTCGGCGCAAGTGCTTGAAACGCTCCAGAAAGAGGGCGTATCGAAGGTCTTCGCCAGTGCCTGGTGGGGACCTGCGGGGCCGATGATCACTAACGAAGAAGTGGCGGCGGCCGTCACGGCGCAGCCTGAGCGAGTCATTGGCGTGGCATCGGTAGACCTGAGCCGGCCGATGGAGGCGGTCAGGGAACTGCGCCGTTGTGCCCGCCAGTATGGTTTCAAGGCGTTGCGCGTATTGCCATGGCTTTGGGGCCTGCCGCCTGATGACCGCCGTTACTACCCGCTGTATGCCGAGTGCATCGAGCTGGATATCACCTTCTGTCTGCAAGTAGGCCACGCGGGCCCTATGCGCCCGTCGGAGCCAGGGCGCCCGATGCCTTATCTGGATAACGTGGCGCATGAGTTTCCTGAGCTGCGCATCGTCGGCGGGCATATCGGCTTTCCGTGGGTGGCCGAAATGATTTCCTTGATGATGAAGCATCCGAATGTCTACGTGGATACATCAGCCTACAAGGCTTCGCGGTTTCCTGCGGAGCTGGTGGCGTATATGCGTGGAGCGGGGAAGAGAAAGGTCTTGTTTGGCACCAATTACCCGATGCTGACTGCCGCTGATTGTTTACAAGGGCTGCAAGCGTTGAACCTGGAGGAAGATGTACAGCGCTGTTTCCTGGCGAACAATGCGCGCCGGGCATTCAAGTTGCCCGGCTAAAGAGTCAAACAGTCATTTACCCAGCATGCGCCTTGCCGAGGTCAGTACGGGTGCATCGATCATTCTCCCTTCAAAGGAAAACGCCCCGCCGTGCTGCTTTGCCGCCTCGAGCACGCGCTCTGCCCAGGCTTGCTCGTGTGCTGAGGGTGTGAAGATACTGTCAACCTGCTCGACCTGTTTAGGATGCAGGCAGAGCATGCCGGCGAAGCCCAGATCCTTTGAGGCGGTCGCAAAGGCGCTAAGGCCCTCCATATCACTTAGCACGGGGTAAACCGTGTCGACGGGCGGTTCCAGGCCATTGAGTGCGCTGTGCAATAGCAGCGCATAACGAACCTGGTCGAAGATCCTGTGACTGCTGGGCGAGTAGGCATTGATACCGAGCTGGATAGCCAGATCCAATACGCCAAACACCAAGCGCTCGATGCCTTTGCAGGTCGCTGACTCGGGGAGTGTCAAAAGGCCTTGAGGTGTTTCTATCAGTGGCCAGATTTTGCGGCAGGTATCAGCGACTTCTTCCAGCTGTTTAAGGCTTTCGGCCTTTGGCACCATGACACCAGCCAGGTGGGGGTGAGCCCGGCACAACGCCAGGTCCTGTTTATAAGCCTCATCGCCATTTGAGTTGATCCTGACCATCACATTTTGATGACGCGTCTGCGCCAAATACCGATCAGCATTTTCGCGCGCCTGGTCCTTATGCTGTGGCTCAACGGCATCTTCCAGGTCGATGACGACGCGGCCTGCGCCTGTCGCTATAGCTTTTTCGAAGCGTTCCGGCCTGTCCCCAGGCACAAATAACACAGTCCTAATCATAGGGGCTCCCGCGGCAGGCATTGCACTGAACAGCGCAACACCTGCAGGTAGTGATTAACGATTCAGATCGAGATTCTTGGTTTCACGTATGTAGATAAAACCAACGATGCAGGTGAGCGCCGCTACGCCGATGGGGTAGTAAAGCCCCGCATAAACATTGCCTGTCCACAGCACCAGCCAAGATGAGATCAGCGGCAGGAAGCCACCGAAGCAGCCATTCCCCAAGTGATAGGGCAATGACATGGAGGTGTAGCGAATGCGTGCAGGGAACAGCTCGACCAGGAAGGCGGCCATGGGGCCGTACACCATGGTGACGTACGTCATCAACAGCACCAGCAGCAGCAACATCATCGGCTTGTTGACCTGGGTCGGGTCCGCAGCGCCCGGGTAACCGGCACTGGCTAACGCCGCTGTCAGTGTCGGCTTGTCGGGCGCGGTCAAATTAAGGGCGCCGATGGAAATAGCAACACTGTTGTTTGCCTCTATCACCGTACGATAGGGCACACCACGCGCCGACAGTTCATTGCGGATGGCATCGCAGTTATTGCAGTTTTCTGGGGCGGTAAGGATTACAGGGGTGGTAGCAATAGCGGCTTCCAAGGCGGGGTTGCCGTAGTGCATCAGCCCTTTGTAGATAGGCATGAAGGTCAGTGCCCCCAAGAGGCAGCCGGCAAGAATAATCGGCTTTCTACCGACCTTATCCGATAGGTATCCGAAGAACACGAAGAGCGGGGTTCCGATGACCAATGCCAACGCGACCAACATGGTGGACAGGCCAAACTCGATCTTCAGGATACTTTGTAGAAAGAACAGGGCGTAAAACTGCCCGGTGTACCAAACGACCGCTTGTCCGGCAATGGCGCCCAACAATGCAATGAACACCAGGCGCAGGTTTTTCGAGTCGCCAAAGCTTTCCTTCACCGGGTTGGCCGATAACTTGTGCTCGGCCTTCATTTTGAGAAAAACCGGGGATTCGCTGAGTGTCATGCGGATATAGACCGAGACCATCAGCAGCACTAGCGACAGCAGGAATGGAATACGCCACCCCCACGCACGGAATTCCTCCTCACCCAGCAGTGACCGACAGGTAAGAATGACGCCAAGTGACAGCAAGAACCCGATGGTTCCTGTGGTCTGGATCCAGCTGGTGCGAAAGCCACGCTTCTTCGCAGGCGCGTGTTCGGCGACGTAAATTGCGGCACCGCCATATTCGCCGCCCATGGCCAGGCCCTGGATCAGTCGAAGGAGCACTAACAGGATCGGCGCGAGAATACCGACTTGTTCGTAGGTCGGCAGGACACCCACCAAGGCGGTAGACAACCCCATGATTACAATGGTGGCGAGGAAGGTTTTTTTGCGGCCGAACAGGTCGCCAAGGCGCCCGAATATGATTGCGCCTACAGGCCTGATGGCAAACCCGGCGCCAAAAGTAGCCAGGCTGGCCAACAGGGCTGCTGTTTCGTTGCCTTTCGGAAAGAATAACGAGCCGAAGAACACGGCGAGGCTTCCGTACAAGTAGAAGTCATACCATTCGAATACAGTCCCCAGTGACGAGCCTAGTATCACTCGCCGTTCTTCTTTGGGGGTGGTGGTGTGCGTTGTGCGAGCGTCTGTATCGATTGCAGTAGCCATTGTCATTCACCGTGTTTTACGGATGAGCTCCCACAGCCCTCCTGGCTAACGTGTGCGTTGACCGAGACGGCTGTAGCGAGCCTGAGAAGTTTTTTATTGTTTAGGCTAGTGACGAGCAGAAGTGTTAGAGGAGGGTAGTGCCACCATCCACCATCAACGTCTGACCAGTAACGAAACCGCTGCCTTCGCTGGCGAGGAAGATGACCGCACCGACGACGTCATCCGGTGTCAGGTTGCCCTTGAGGCTCTGACCCGACTTGATCGCGTCCGTAGCTTTGTCCAGCTTGTCGTCGAAGAACTGGCTGGTGGCCTCGGTCAGTACCAGGCTCGGTGCGATGCTGTTTACACGGATCCAGTGGCGGCCGACTTCACGGGCCAAACCACGGGTAATACCAATGACGGCTGCTTTGGAAGCGGTGTAGTGCAGGGCATAGGGCATGCCGTAGACCGCGGCCAGGGACGCGATGTTGATGATACTGCCGCCGCCGGCCGCTTTCATCGAAGGGAATACGGCTTTGGAGCAATTCCAGACACCCTTTACGTTGACATTCATGCAGCGGTCCCAGATGTCCGGATCGATGTCCGTGAACGGCGTATTTTTGAGGTCGGCCCACAAGGCTGCATTGTTGACCAAGACGTCGATCTTGCCGAAGCGTTCAACGGCAGCCTCTGCCATCTTCTGAGTGCTGGTCGCGTCTGCGACATCTACTTTTACCGTCAGAAAGGGAATATTTTCCTTGGTCAGAAGATTTTCGGACTCTACACAGTCGTTGAAGTCTGCCAGGACAATGTTGGCGCCCAAGCGGCCCAGTTCCAGCGCATAGGTTTGACCTAGCCCACGGGCAGCGCCAGTGATGATGATGGTTTTACCGGTCATGTTGTTGGTGTTTTTAGTCATGATAATTACCTCTTATTGGATGAGTTATTGACGCGCGCCGAAACGGGAGATGCCGTTTTCAAGTTCCTCTGAGTGAACCGTGCTGTTCCAGAGGGTGTTTTCCATCCATAGCCCGTCCTGCAGCGGTCGCCCCAGGCCGCGCAGTACCGACTCTTTATCAGTACGCAGCGAGGCTTGCGGGAGTGCGGCAATTTGCCTGGCGTATTCCAGGGCCTTGTCCAACAAAGCTTCACGGGGGACAACCTGATTCAGGAAGTTGATACGCAGGGCTTCTTCAGCGGTGAATTGCCGACCGCTGAGAATCAAGTCCAGCGCATTGCCCAGGCCGACGATATGCGGCAGACGTTGAGTCAGGCCCGACTCGCAGCCGATATCCCAGCGCCTGTTCAGCACACCAAACTGGGCTTCGGGCACTGAAAAACGAATGTCGCAGGCCATGGCCAGTTCCATTCCGCCTGCGAGGCAATACCCGTTGATCGCGGCGATGATGGGCTTGTACACCTCGACGCCACGGGTCAGACCGCCGAGCCCTGGCTCATAGGCGGCGCGTTCACGCAGGTCGTTCAAACTCAGGGTGGAGGTACGTTTCGCGTAACCTTTGATGTCCCAACCCGAACAAAAAGACTTCTCGCCAGCCCCTGTCAGCACCGCTACGTTCAGCTCTGGGTCTTTACGAAATTTCACCCAGGCTTCACACAACCCTTCGTGGACCGCTTCATCAATGCAATTTTCGCGGTTGGCGTTATTAATCGTGATTAGCACGACGCCGCCGGCTTGTTTTTCGTACCGGACAGCTGCCGGCAGTTCATTTGGCTGAATCATGGTCCGCTCCTAGCGAATACGCGCCCAAGTGGTTTTGAGGTCGGTAAATTTCTCCAGACCCTGGATACCTTTGTCGCGACCAAATCCAGATTGTTTGAACCCGCCAAACGGAACGCCGAAGTCGATTTCGTTGAAGCAATTGATCCAGACAGTGCCTGCCTTGACGCCTCGGGACACTCGGTGTGCCTTGTTGATGTCGTTAGTCCAGACAGAGGCGGCCAGGCCGTAAGGGGTGTCGTTGGCCAGCGGCAGAATTTCGCTTTCTTCATCGAACGAAATGACCGACAGGACAGGGCCAAAGACCTCTTCCTGGGCAATCGTCATGGACGGCAGTACATCGTCGAACAACGTTGGCGTCAGGTAGTAGCCACCGCTATCAACAAGGCTGCGTTCGCCGCCACAACGCAGGGTGGCGCCGTCGCGTTGAGCGCCTTCGATATAGCCACACACGCGTGAAAGTTGTTTTTGGCTGACGATGGCGCCCAGACGGGTCTGCGGATCCAAAGGGTCACCAGGGACCAGGCGGCTGGCGGACGCAATGATCTTGTCCACCAGCTCATCCTTGATTTTTCGATCAACGATTAGCCGTGAGCCTGCGTAACAGACCTGGCCTTGGTTGGTGTAGATACCGAATGTAACGGCTTTGGCCACCTCATCCAGATTGGTGAAGTCGGACAGCACGACTTGAGGGCTTTTGCCGCCACACTCCAAGCTCAGTCGCTTCATGTTGGACTGGCCTGCGTACTGCAGAAATTTTTTGCCGACGTCGGCAGAACCCGTGAAGGAGATGAAGTCGACATCAGGGTGCAGACCAAGGGCCTGGCCTGCTTCGGCGCCGCCAGGAATGACGTTGAATACGCCTTCCGGAATACCTGCTTCCAAGGCAAGCGCTGCGAGGCGTAGAGCGGTAAACGGAGCTTCTTCAGAAGGCTTCAACACCACTGAGTTGCCGGTGGCCAGGGCCGGGGCGATGCGCCATACCGCAAGCAGCAGGGGGTAGTTCCATGGGGTGACCACACCCACGACGCCCAGAGGTTCGCGAGTAATGGTTGCAACGACGTCCTGAGCGGTAGGCGCAACCTGGTCGTAAAGCTTGTCGACTGCTTCCGCGTTCCAGACGAAGCAGGCGATTGATGCCGGAATATCAACGGTTGTGGTGTCACGAATGGGCTTGCCAACCGCCAAGGACTCTAGCAGTGCCAGTTCATCGGAATGTTTGCGCATCAATTCAGCCAGCGCCAGTAGACGACGCTTGCGTTGGGTCGGCGCCATCCGACGCCAGGTGCCTGCTTCATAGGCATGACGCGCCGCCTTGACGGCTGCATCCACTTCCCGTTCGCCGCAGGCGGAGACTTCCACCAGTGCTTGGCCATTGGCCGGGTTGATACAGAGCGAGGTTTTTTCCGCACGCACGTGCTGCGTTCCGATAACGGCATCCGTTGGTAGCACCAGCGCTGCAGCCCGTTCATGCCAATTCACGTCAACATTCTTATTCATCGTATGTCTCGTCATTCTGTGAAGGTCGACGAAAAAGTAACGCCGTTACGAAAAGATAGCAAGCGTGATTTTTAAAGATGACCGATATGAATTTTCCGCTGGGAAAAGAGCAAGCGTAAGCAGGCTAAGAAACGCCTGGATTGGGTGGGCGATCGCGGTACGAAGAGTTGAAACGCTGGGGGAGGGCGAGCGATTACGGGGCGAGTTTGCAGGATGGTCTACCGAGCCTTAGTGGCACGGTATCCGAAGGAGGCGGTTTAAACTGGGTTATGCGCTGTGGGCGTGCTGGAGTGTTCTAAGGCTGTCATCCAGTAGTTTGTCCACATCGATCTCCAGGATTTTCAGGCGCCCGGTGCCTTTCATTAACAGGATGCCAAACATCCACGATGCGCCTGCGACCGCAAGATGATGCTTGTTGTCGGCTGTCGCAATCGCGTCGTTTTCCATGGCGTTGGCGACCGTTTCATATACAACCTTGAGCTTTACGTTCAGCTCACGGTTCAACTCACTGCCAACCCCGACGGGATGCGCGCCGCCGTAGAGGTAAAAGCCCAAATCGAATTCTGCAGGTCTGGCATCGAAGTATTCAAACCAGGCACGTAATGCGGCGAGACTCTGTTTGCCTTTAGGCCCTTGATCGGCACCGTCCTTGACGGCTTCTGCCATGTTGACCAGAGACTCACGGAGGATATCTGCGTACACCTCCTCCTTGTTTGTGTACTGCGCGTAAATCGCCCCGGTGGTGCACCCTGCGATTTTGGCAATTTCACGCAGCGACGCACCATGCAAACCGACCTCGACAAATATTTGTTTGGCGGCGTCCCTGATCAGTTCCCGGCGGAAGGCACTCAGTGCTGCTTTACGCTTAACGACGGGTGGCTTTACCTCTTCGTTCATAGTTGGCTCGCTGCGCTATCTAATTATGTTCATCTTCAAACAAGCTCGTATCGTTGAAATGAATGACTCGGGCTGCGAAGATAGGAATTTTCAATCATACCTTCGCACGTAGTGCCTGTCGAGGTGAAGACCTGTAGAGTCCCTGATTGTACAACGGCAGCCACTAACTACCGTCGCGCGCTATCAAGCGGTTTTTATTTCGCTAAGTCCCAGTTCATTAATCATCACCTCGCGCATGCTGAGCTTTTGAACTTTGCCGCTTACTGTCATGGGGAACGCAGACACAAAACGAATGTACCGCGGGATCTTATAGTGTGCGATTGATCCACGGCAAAAAATTTTGACCGCCTCCTCATCCAGCGTGTAGTCCTCTTTAAGGCGAACCCAGGCACATATCTCCTCACCAAATTTAGAGTCAGGCACACCAAATACCTGAACCTCACCGATTGCTGGGTGACCGGATAGAAACTCTTCAATTTCCTTGGGGTAAATGTTTTCTCCGCCGCGTATCACCATGTCCTTGATTCGGCCCGTGATGTTGCAGTAACCGTTACTGTCCAACGTAGCAATATCGCCGGTGTGCATCCAGCCATTGGCGTCGAGTACTTCAGACGTCTTCTCGGCATCGCCCCAGTAGCCCAACATGACTGAGTAGCCTCGGATGCAGATCTGCCCTGGAACGCCTCGGGGAACGATGTTGCCAACGTCATCGACGACCTTTGCCTCAATATGTGGTAATGCCGAACCGACCGTGGAGACGCGGCGCTCAAGAACATCGTCGCGGCTGGTCTGGAAGCTTATCGGGCTGGTTTCGGTCATTCCATAGGCGAAGGTGATTTCGGTCATGCCTAGATCTGAAATGATTCTGCGCATTACGTCCATAGGGCAGGGTGCGCCTGCCATCATCCCGGTTCGCAGAGAACTGAGGTCGAAGGTATGGAAGTCGGGATGTTCCAGAATTGAGATGAACATGGTGGGTACACCATGTAACGCCGTGCAATGTTCTGCTTGAATAGCCTCAAGGACTGAAAGAGCATCAAATGATTCGCTCGGTATAATCATCGCCGCACCGTGACTGATGCAGGCCAGGTTGGACAATACCAAGCCGAAGCAGTGATAAAACGGCACGGGAATGCACAGTTTGTCCTGGGCCGTGAGCCCCATTCCCTGGCCGCAGAAGTAACCGTTATTAAGAATGTTATGGTGGGACAACGTGGCCCCTTTTGGTGAGCCGGTAGTGCCGCTGGTGAACTGGATATTGATCGCGTCATCAAACTTGAGTTTTACAGTCGGAATTGAGAAAAACTGACCTCGCTCACTGACACTGTCAAAACTTATAAAACCTGGCGAGGGCAGCTGGTTAATTTGAATGATGGTGTGCAGGTCCGGCAGGTCTTTTAGCTTCAAATCCCCTGGTGTTTGCGTACTTATGGCCGGCGCGATCTGATACAGCATTTCAATATAATGACTACTCTTGAATTGAGTTGCGGTGACTAACGCACTACAGCCCACTTTCTTTAATGCATATTTAAGCTCTTCAGGCCGATAGGCTGGATTGATACAAACCAATATCAACCCTAATTTGGCCGTGGCAAATTGAGTGATGACCCACTCGACGTTGTTTGGCGACCAGATCCCGACCCGGTCTCCCGCATTAAGCCCCAGCGAGACCAGGCCACAGGCAAACCGATCGACCTGCTCGGCAAGCTGAGCGTAGGTCCAGCGGATGCCCTGGGAGCGCATGACCAACGCCAAGCCATCCGGATTTTTTCTGACAGCTTGGTCAAAGCTTTCGCCAATGGTCATTCCCAAGAGGGGATGGGTAGGGGTGCCACTGACATAGCTGTGAGCGACAGGAACATCGATTGCAGATGCGGCTGAACACATGACGGCCTCCAAACGGTGCGTGATTATAATTGTGTTTTTTACAGATAACACTGTTATCGTTAGCCTGCAAATGCTTTCTACCGGTCGTTTGCCTGCCTGAATTGGGAGCGTGCCGCCCGGACCATGTCTGTTTAAGTTTAGGAGTGCAGATGGATTACGCAGCTTGGATTGGAAAAGTTCAGGTGAGTCATGACTCGCTGAATCACTCCCATGTAAAACGCGTCGGTTGGACCCTTGGTCGGGCGGCCCCGTCCGATAGCGCGGACCTGCCGTTGCTCTGGCACTGGGCCTTTTTTCACGAATCCGTCGACAGCCAGGAGCTGGGCGTCGATGGCCACCCGCTGACGGGGGATTTTCTTCCCGAGACACACGGCCGCAAGCGGATGTGGGCAGGCAGTCGGCTGACGTTTCATCGTTCTTTGAAAATAGGTGTGGCGGCACTGCGCAGGTCCTCGATCCTCTCCATTGAGGAGAAGGCTGGGCGTAGCGGCAGCCTGCTATTTGTCACCGTTGGACACGAATATAGTCAGGACGGCGACCTTAAGGTCTACGAGGAGCAAGACATTGTCTACAAGGCGGCAAACGGCAACGTAGTTGGAGGGGAGCCCCTGCCGGAAGGTGATTGGCATCGATCTACGCGTGTGCACCCAGCTCTGCTGTTTCGTTATTCCGCAATTACGTTCAATGCCCACCGCATCCATTACGACCTGCACTACGTGACTGAGGTTGAAGGCTATCCTGGGCTGGTCATGCATGGTCCGCTTGTGGCAACGCTTGCCTTGCAAAGCCTGCTTGAAGCGCATTCCGGGATCGTTCCACGCAGCTTCAGTTTCAAGGGCGTCCGCCCATTAATTGCCGGCGAGGACCTGATTGTTCACGGGCGGCTGACATCGCCAGGTGTTGCCGCACTCTGGTCTGGCAATACCCAAGGGGTCGGTCAAGTGGGTGAAGTTAGGTTTTGACGAGGGATAGCGGGTGGGCGCAACGCCCTGAGCGGGCGTTGCGACAGGTATTTCAGGGCTCAGAACGTATGTTCAGGCCCCGGAAACTCACCGGTCTGCACCTCCCGCGCAAAGTCACTGGCGGCGGTACGGAGTACCGATCGTAGGTCCGCATACTGTTTGACAAAGCGCGGCAGGCGGCCGTTGCGCAGCCCCGCCATGTCCTGCCACACCAGTACCTGGGCGTCGCATTGGTTACCCGCTCCAATGCCCACAGTGGGGATCGACACCGCTTCGGTGATCGCACGGCCCACTTCTCCCGGCACCATCTCGATCAATAACGCAAACGCCCCGGCCGCCTCGAATGCCTTGGCGCTGTCGATCAGGCGTTGCGCATCGTCGCCGCGCCCCTGAACCCGGTAACCACCCAGTTGATGCTCCATCTGGGGCGTGAAACCAATGTGCGCCATGACGGGAATGCCGGACTGCGCGAGTTTCTCAACCTGAGGCAGCATCTCGATTCCGCCCTCCAATTTGACCGCATGCGCGCCGGCCTCTTTCATAAAGCGCACGGCGGTGTGAAAGCATTGTTCCGCTGACGCCTGGTAGGCGCCGAAGGGCAGATCGGCAATCACCAGCGCCCGCTGGGTTGAGCGGCTGACCGCGCTCACCAGCGGAATCAGTTCGTCCACGGTCACCGAGAGCGTGGATTCGTAGCCATAGACATTATTGGAGGCCGAATCGCCCACCAGCAGCACCGGGATACCGGCCTCCTCGAAAATCGCTGCGCTGTACATATCGTAGGCGGTGAGCATCGCCCATTTGCGACCCTCGACCTTCATCTGCTTCAAGTGCGGGATACGAATGCGCGGCGCCGATTGGGCGTTGCCGTAGGGTGCAGGCTGATCAGTCATTTTGTTGCCTCGCTGAAAAGGGATTAACCCAGTACTTGCTCGATGAACAACACGATCGCGATTAGGATCATGGCCGCGCCGGAGAAACGGCTGACACGCCGGGCCGCTGCGGGCCGGGCACGCAGCACGGTTTGGGAGCCATAGCCGACCAACAGATAGATCACTGCGCAGCTCAGCGTATGCACAAGCCCCAGCGCCACCATCTGCATCGGCACCGGCCAGGTTGCCGTGCTATCGGTAAATTGCGGCAGCAGTGCGAGGAATAGCAGGAACACTTTGGGGTTCAAGCCACTGACACACAGGCCCTTGATCGCCCAGCGTTGCCACGAATCCGATACCTGGATCTGATCCGCGTGGGGCGTGGCAGGGTGGGCAAGCATGTTGATCCCCAGCCACAGCAGGTAGCCGGCACCGGCAACGGTCAGCACAGCTAACGCCAAAGGATGGTTGGCCACCAGCGTACCAACGCCGCCGGCGACGATCAGCGTGGCGATGATATGCCCCGACAGAAGTCCACCAACGGCAGGCAGTACCACGCGGCCTTTCAACCCTGCCGAAATGGCATAGGCCCAATCCGCGCCAGGGGTTATTACAAACAGAATCGACACGGCCCAGAATGCAACGAAGATACTCAAGGTCATGCCACTGGCCCTCTCCGTTGATGACACCTACTTGTTTGCATCTCGTTGCCTCACGCATAAATGAACGCGAGGAAGAATAATGAAATGTGATTAGAATGTGCTTCTAAAGATAGTCAATTTAGCGCTCTGGATTGGGAGAATCTTCCAGATGGATGAGATTGATCGCAAGATTATTTCTGAGTTGCAAAAAAACGGTCGTCTCTCGGTCACGGAATTGGCTGAACGGGTAGGGCTTAGCCTTTCGCCGTGCCATCGACGCGTGCGAGCGTTGGAAGAATCCGGGGTGTTAATGGGCTATCGCGCTCAATTGGACCCTGGAGCGCTGGGGCTCAATTTCTCTGCGATGGTGTTTGTCACCCTGCGCGAGGGCGACAAATCTGCTGTGCATGCGTTTGAAGCAGCGCTGATGCAGATCCCTCAGGTAATCGATGCTCAGCGGTTGTTCGGCGAGCCGGACTATCTGCTTCACGTCATTACCCAGGATCTGCCGGCTTTTCAGCGGCTGTACGACGAGAGCCTCTCAGCCTTGCCCAATGTGCAACGGCTGACCTCGACGCTCGTCATGAAGCGCGTCATTCAGGATCGGCCGCTGCCCGTGTGACTGTTGCGTCGATGCAGTAATAGCTTCACCGGCCAGATCATCGGCATCTGCCTGTTCCGCTGTCGAGAGCTCGGAGGCTGTATGCCCGATACGCTTGAGCAACAGCAGCATGCACACCAGCGACACCAAGGCATAACACGCCGAAGCGATGGCCACGCCAATAATGCTTCCCGTCGAGTTCAGCAACCCTTGTGCCAGCACCGGTGTCGCGCCGCCGACCAGCAGGGAGCAAAGTTGATAGGAAATCGATAGCCCGCTGTAGCGCACCTTGGTGGGAAAGGCACGCGCCAGAATCCCACCGACCGCGCCATAGAACATCGAGTGGGGAATGGTCGCCAGGCACATGCCCGCTACGGCAATCCAATAGACCTTGGTCTCCACCGCAAAGAACATTGCCGGCATCAGGATCAGTTCCGGGATCACCATGAAGGCGACGGCTTTGCGCATATCTATCTTCGATACCAGGATGGCGCCAAAGGGCTGGGCGATGAACTGGACGATCAGGGAAATAATGATGACGCTCAGAAAGGTGCTTTGTGCATAGCCCAGCTCCTTGGTGGCCCAGGACAGTGCGAAGGTGCTTTTAAAGTAAGTCACATGGATGATCGGCAGCACGCCGGCGCCCAGCAGCACGATCTGCCAATGATTACGCAGCACCTCCAGGATCGGCAGCTTGACCGTCTTCTTTTGCGCCATAAGACGCTTCATGTCGTCCGATTCTTCCAGCTTGAGCCGGATGACCATGCCCACGATCACCAGCGCCGCAGACAGCAGGAACGGAATGCGCCAGCCCCACAGCATGAAGTCGGTCACCGGCAGGGCGCTCAAGCCAAAGAACACCACCGTCGCCAGCAGGTTGCCGGCCGGTGAGCCTTGCTGGGCGAACGCGGCGTAAAGAATGCCTTTGCCTTTGGGCGCATTTTCGCTGGCGATCAGAATCGCACCGCCCCATTCGCCACCGACTGCGATGCCCTGGATAACCCGCAATACCACCAGCGCAATCGGTGCCCAGATGCCGAGTTGCAAGTAGGTGGGCAGCAAGCCGATGCAAGTGGTGGCAACCCCCATCATCACGAGGGTGATGACCAAGGTGGTCTTGCGACCGATCTTGTCACCAAGGTGCCCGAATATGATGCCGCCTATGGGGCGAGCGATAAAGCCTGCCCACAGGGTGAGGAATGACAGCAGTGTGGCAGTCCCCGGGTTGAGGTCTGCGGGGAAGAATATCTTGCCGAAGACCAGCGCGGCCGCAATGCCATAGGCATAAAAGTCATACCACTCGATTGTCGTTCCGATGAACGAGGCAATGCCGGCTTTGCGGGCCCTCTTGTGAGCGGCAATATCCTGGCGGGTAGTCATGGTGGGTTCCTATTGTTTTTATTGGATATAACCCTTCTTGCACGCTCGATGGGTTATTAGCGAAACGGCACGCCAGGACAGTGCTGGGTGCCGATTGCTAAGAGCCTATACAGGCCCCAACGATAAAAATAATGATTAATAATTATTGCTTGATACGGGATTTCGTATCGTAGATCCCTGTTTCGGATGCCTGCGAAGGCTGTAGCGTCTTGAATAATTCGAGAAAACTCTGCGCCGCCGCGGATGGTAATGCCGCCAGGCGGATCGCATGAATTTCCGATAGCGCTCCATCACCATTGATCGCGCAATAGTGCACACCTTCAGTCAGGGTCTTGGCCAGTGTCTGGGGCACGAGCGCCACGCCCATGCCGTAAGCCACCATGGTCGCTACGGTTTGCCACAGGCGCGTTTCATGGCGGATGCGTGGGCTGAAGCCAGCTGCCACGCAGCGCGCGATGATCAAGTCGTGGTAGTGCGGCGAGACGGTGCGGGGAAACAGAATAAAGTCATCGTCGGCCAACTCAGTCAGGTCGATTTTTTCGCGCCCGGCGAGCCGGTGGGACGCAGGCAGACAACACACAAACGGCTCACGCAAGATCAACTCACAGCGGATGCTCTCGGGGAATTTGCTCCAGTGAACGAATCCAATATCGATCTGCCCGCGCTGCAGCGCCTGGGCTTGTTCTGCACTGTTCATCTCCATCAACACGATTTCGGTATCGGGATGGTCTTGCTCGAAGGTTTTTACTGCCTGGGGTAAACCTCGATACAGCACGGAGTTGACGAAGCCCACACTCAGGCGCCCTGCAAAGCCCTGGGCCGAACGCAGGGTCAGGCGCTTGGCTTGTTCGGCACGCAGCAACAGATAACGCGCCTCATCCAGCAGGACCTGGCCGGCATTAGTCAGGCTTACCGACTTGTTGTTACGGTTCAGCAGTTGAATATCCAACTGGCTTTCAAGCTTTTTGATATCAAAACTCAGGGCGGGTTGGGAGATGAACAGCCGTGTAGCGGCGCGTCCAAAGTGCAGCTCTTCGGCAACGGCAACAAAATAACGCAGCTGTTTGAGATCCATGGCACGCCCTCGGGTTACGATAGTTTTTCGTTATCGTAGGTGATTTATTTTGTATTAGATACTTATCGATGCTGACCCTACTCTGAGTTCACAAGAACCAGGAGAGTCACCATGAATGCCCTGTCCGAAGCGCTCCACGACCCCTTGAATATTCCTGATAGTCGTGGCCTTAACCTGTTCGAGTGTGACGCTGGTCTTGCCGCGCTGCTCAAGGTTTACTTGCCCTGCGATCTCTACAACCACTGGTTGCCGACCTGGCAGCAGCTAGGTGCACGCGCCGGTAATGAATTGGATGTGCTGGCCCTGTCGGCCGACAAGAACCCGCCCAAACTGTTGCCGCGCACCCGCCGTGGTGAAGATATCCAGAGCATCCAGAAGCACCCGGATTTTGTCGAATTGGAACGCGTCGCGTATGCCGAACTGGGGCTGGCGGCCATGAGTCACCGCGATGACGGGACGCTGCCGCTGGTTAAATATGCCCTCACGTATCTGTTTGTGCAGGCCGAGTTTGGTCTTTGCTGCCCCGTCAGCATGACTGACTCCCTGACGCGCACCTTGCGCAAGTTCGGCGCGCCGGAACTGGTGGCGCGCTACCTGCCGTCCCTGGTCTCTCAGGACTTCGACACCCTGTTCCAGGGCGCCATGTTCATGACTGAACAGGCCGCCGGCTCGGATGTATCGCGCACCCAAACCCGCGCCATCTTCAATGACGGCGAATGGCAGTTGAGCGGTGAAAAGTGGTTCTGTTCCAACCCGGATGCCGACCTGGCAATGGTCCTGGCACGCCCGGATGACGCACCGGACGGCATGTCCGGTGTGAGCCTGTTTTTGTTGCCGAAGCTGCGTCCGGATGGTTCGCGCAACGCCTACCGAATTCAGCGTCTGAAAGACAAGCTCGGCACACGCTCGATGGCCAGCGGTGAAATTACCCTGGAAGGCGCCACGGCCTACCTGATCGGCGAAGTGGGGCGCGGTTTTCAGCAGATGGCCGACATGGTCAACATGTCGCGCCTGTCCAACGGTGTGCGCGCCGCTGGCTTGATGCGGCGCGGCGTCAACGAGGCGCTCTATATCGCCAGGCACCGCCGGGCATTCGGCAAGCATTTGATCGAGATGCCGCTGATGCAACGCCAATTGCTGAAAATGATGTTGCCCACGGAGCAGGCACGTTCGATGTTCATGCAAATTGCCACGTTGCTGCCCAAGGCCGATGCGGGCGATGAAGCGGCCCGCAAGTGCGTGCGTATTCTCACGCCGCTGATTAAATTCCGCGCCTGCCGTGATGCCCGTCGCGTCACCGGTGACGCCATGGAGGTGCGCGGCGGGATTGGCTATATCGAAGAGTGGAGTGATGCGCGACTGGTACGCGATGCCCACTTGGGTTCCATTTGGGAAGGCACCAGCAATATCGTGGCCCTGGACATTGGCCGTGCCGTCACCCGTGAACACGCGCTCGAGCCGTTAAAACACCACCTGGTGAACGTGTTGACGGAAGCGGCGCTGCCCGCGATCAGTCATCAGCGTTTCGCCGACCTGCTGGACCGTACCGTGGCGCGGCTGTCGACAGTCGCCGTGGAGCGCCGCGATGAAGAAGTGCGCCAGGCCGGGAGTGCCCTGTACCACATCGCCACGGCGATTTTCATGGCGTGGGAAGCCAGCCAACAACCGGATAACAGTCGCCGCCTGGCCCTGGCCCATTTGTTGTTGCAACACAAGCTTCTGCCCCGCGACCCGCTGAACCCTGAACCTGCGATCGACGCGCAATTGCTGTCCCGCCTGGCCAACGAAAGCCCGCTTTCCCATGCCGAGGCGATGCAGCTGTTGCCGGTTTGAATCCGTTTATCCATTGATCGCAGGTGTATTTATGAACCCTTCCAAAGGGGCCCTCGACGGCCTGAAAGTGATTGACCTCAGCCGCGTGCTGGGTGGGCCTTACTGCTCCCAGGCGCTCGCCGACCATGGCGCCGATGTGATCAAGCTGGAGCCGTTGAGCGGCGACGAAACGCGCGGCTGGGGGCCTCCTTTCGAAGGCGCCGACGCCTCCTACTACCGTGGCGTCAACCGCAACAAGCAGGGGATCGCCGTGGACCTCTCCCGCCCCGAAGGCATCGATTTGCTGATGGGCCTGCTTGAAGGCGCGGATGTTCTGATCGAAAACTTCAAGCCTGGCACGCTAAAACGTTGGGGTATCGACTTCAACGAAGTCTTGAGCGAGCGTTTCCCAGGCTTGATCCACTGTGCTATCTCCGGGTTCGGCGCCGATGGCCCGCTTGGCGGCCTGCCAGGCTACGATGCGGTGATCCAGGCCATGGCCGGCCTGATGAGTGTCAACGGCGAAGCCAACAGCGGTGCGTTGCGCATCGGCCTGCCGATTGTCGACATGGTCACTGGGCTCAATGCGCTGGCCGGCGTGCTGCTGGCACTGAATGAACGTCACCGCAGCGGCCTCGGGCAATCCCTCGACATCACCCTGTACGACTGCGGCGTGTCGCTGTTGCACCCCCATGTGCCCAACTACCTGGCCGCCGGTAAAACCCCGCAGCGTACCGGCAATGCACACCCCAATATTGCGCCTTACGACAGTTACACCACGGGCACTGAGCCGATTTTTCTGGCGGTTGGCAATGATCGCCAGTTCGCCAAGTTGTGTGAGCAGTTGGGCGCGGGCGAGATGCTCGACGACCCGCGATTCGTCAATAACGGCGCTCGCTCGGTCAATCGCGAGGCGCTCAAACGTGTGCTGCAACAACATATGGCCACGCATGACGGCGCGGTACTAGCCCAGCAGCTGATTGGCGCAGGCGTGCCGTGCGGGGCGATTGCGACCATCGACACAGTGGTTGCCCATCCCCATACCCAGCATCGGGGGCTGTTGGTGGACATCGGGGACTACCGTGGCATCGGCTCGCCGGTGAAGCTCTCGCGTACGCCCGCGACCTATCGCAGTCCCCCGCCGACCTTGGGGCAGGACACGCGCGCAGTGCTTGAGGATCTTGGGCTGAATGCCGAACAGATCGAGCGTCTCTATGCAGCCGGCATCGTTCGTGGTTAACGGCCGTCTATTTACCTGGCCACGGAGCCCCTATGAGCCACGCATCTGATAGTCCCGAACCCTTGGTTCTATACGAACAACCCGCGCCGGGTGTTGCGCTGTTGCGCCTCAACCGTCCCAAGGCTCGCAACGCGTTGAACATGGCGATGCGCGAAGAGCTGGCTACCCATTTTCGACGGCTCGACGGGTGCCCTGATACCCGCGTCATTATTCTCACCGGCAGCGATACGGTGTTCGCCGCTGGCGCGGACCTGGGTGAGATGGTCGACGCCACGGCACTTGAGCTGTATGCCAGACATGCAGAGCGGCACTGGCAGGCGATTTCTGTGTGTCGCAAACCGGTGATCGCGGCCGTCAACGGCTTTGCCCTGGGCGGCGGCTGTGAGTTGGCGATGCACTGTGATGTGATCATTGCAGGGGAGTCGGCTCGCTTCGGTCAGCCCGAAGTCAAGGTCGGAATCATGCCCGGCGCCGGCGGCACACAGCGCCTGTTGCGTGCCGTGGGCAAGTTCCAGGCATTGCGCCTGCTGTTTACGGGCGCGCAGTTTACGGCGCATGAAGGTCTTCGCATGGGCGTGATCAGCGAAGTTGCGCCCGACGTGCAGACCCTCACCGCAGCCCTGGTGATGGCAGTGACCATTGCGGCTATGCCGCCCATCGCCGTCGCGCAGATTAAAGAAGTGGTGCTTGCCGGCATGGATCTTCCGCTGGAGCAGGCACTGACTTTGGAGCGCAAAGCCTTTCAACTGCTGTTCGGCTCCCACGACCAAAAAGAAGGTATGCAGGCGTTTTTGCAAAAGCGCACACCGGAGTACCTCGGCCTATGAACACATCACCCATTCAGAGAATCGGGGTGGTCGGTGCCGGTGCCATGGGGCAGGGCATTGCCCAGGTCATGGCGCTGGCCGGCCTGAATGTCTCACTGTTTGATGTGCGCCCAGGTGCAGCGAGTGCCGCGCAAAGCGCGTTGGCGACGACGCTGACCATGCTGCAGAGCAAGGGCCGCATCGGCGCACAGGCAGCGGATGATGTACTGGCGCTGGTACAGGTGGTTGATCGCCTAGAAGCGCTGAATGACTGCGCGCTGGTAATCGAGGCGATTGTCGAAAACCTTGAGGCCAAACAGCAGCTGTTCCGGCAGTTCGACGAACTGCTCGATGAAAGCACGCTGTTGGCGAGCAATACGTCGTCGTTGTCCATCACTGCGCTCGCCGCGGTATGCAAGCACCCAGAGCGTGTGGCCGGCCTGCATTTTTTCAACCCGGTGCCGCTGATGCGTCTGGTAGAGGTGATCGGCGGGATTGCCACTCAACCTGAGGTCCTTGAGCGACTGCGAGCGTTAGTGCAAACGATCGGCCATTACCCGGCGAACTCCAAGGACTCCCCTGGATTTATCGTCAATCATGCCGGTCGCGCCTATGGCACCGAAGCCCTGCGTATGCTCAGTGAAGGCGTGGCTTCACCCGCGCTGATCGACACAGTGCTACGTGACGGCGCGGGGTTTCGCATGGGCCCCTTCGAGTTGCTGGATCTGATTGGCCTGGATGTCAGCTTGCCAGTGATGGAGTCGGTGTATCACCAGTTCTATGAAGAACCACGCTACCGCCCCCATCCATTGTTGCGCTTGATGCAGGCGGGCGGGCACTTGGGGAGAAAGACTGGCCAGGGCTTTTATCGATACGACGGCAATGGCGGCGCGCCCTCGGCGACCCAGCCCGTGCCGCTGTTTCCGCAACTACCCTCGGTGTGGGTGGCTGCGGACGATGATCTCGGCAAGGCCCGTGTGCTGGCGCTGCTGGAGCAATTGGGCGTGCAGGTGGAGACGGGGCCGCACCCATCGCCCGGCGCGTTGTGCCTGTTGGCGCCCTTGGGTGACGACGCCAGCGAGTCGGCCGTGCGCCATGGTGTCGACCCCAGCCGCAGCGTGGCGATCGATACCGTTCTGGAGCTGGGCACATTGCGCTGCCTGATGGTCAACCCGGCCACCCGCGCGGATATGCAGGACGCCGCTCACGCGCTGTTCAGCCGGGGCGGCGGTCAAGTTGTGATGCTGCGTGACAGTTGCGGGTTTGTACTGCAGCGCACCCTGGCGTCGATCGTCAACCTGGGCTGCGACATCGCTCAACAGGGCATCGCCAGCGTCGAGGATATCGACATGGCGGTGCGCTTGGGCCTCGGCTACCCCCACGGGCCGCTGGCGTGGGGGGACCGCCTCGGCGCGGGGCGACTGCTGCTGATTCTGGAGCGTATGCACACCCTCACGGGCGACCCGCGTTACCGCCCCAGCAACTGGTTACGCCGCCGGGCACGCCTGGGAATCGCCCTGTGCAGTGCCGAAAACCCCATGCCGGCAGCTGCCGAGCCACTTTGATTAAGCGAGAAACTTGCCATGCTTGATGCCTATATCTACAGCGGTTTGCGCACCCCCTTTGGCCGTCACGGCGGGAGCCTCTCGGGCATGCGGCCGGATGACCTGGTCGGTAACCTGCTGGCGCGCCTGATGCAGACCTCTGGTCTGCCGGAACACGCCGTGGAGGATGTGATCCTCGGTTGCACCAACCAGGCCGGCGAGGACAGCCGTAACCTGGCGCGCAACGCCTTGCTCAGCGCCGGCCTGCCGTGGTGTGTGCCAGGCCAGACCGTCAACCGCTTGTGTGGCAGTGGATTGTCCGCGGTTATCGATGCGGCGCGGGCCATTACCTGTGGTGAAGGGCAGCTGTATCTGGCTGGCGGTGTCGAAAGCATGTCGCGTGCGCCGCTGGTGCTCGCCAAGGCCGAGAGTGCGTTCAGTCGCACCCAGGAACTGGCGGACAGCACCATTGGCGCACGTTTTGCCAACCCGAAACTGGTGCAGCGGTATGGCAACGACAGCATGCCGCAGACCGGTGACAACGTCGCCCTGATGTATGGCATCACCCGCTATGAGGCCGATCACTTTGCTGCCGCGTCGCAGGTACGTTATGCCCACGCGTTGCAGTCGGGCTGGCTGGCCGATGAGATCCTGCCGGTGGAGGTGCCCACTGGGCGCAAGGGGCAAACCCAAATGATCAGCGTTGACGAACATCCACGGCCACAGTCCGATTTTGCCGCGTTGTCGCGGCTCAACCCGCTGTTCCCCGGTGGCGTCGTAACCGCCGGCAACGCGTCGGGCATCAACGATGGCGCCGCGGTCTTGCTGTTGGGTAATCGAGCCATTGGCCAGGCCCACGACGTTGCGCCCATGGCGCGAATCCTGTCTTCGGCAGTGGTCGGCGTGGAGCCGCGCATCATGGGCATCGGCCCGCACCAGGCAATTCACGTGGCGTTGCAGCGTGCCGGTATCAGCCTGGCACAGGTGGATCTGATCGAGATCAACGAGGCATTCGCGCCGCAGGTGTTGTCCTGCCTCAAGGCGCTGGAACTTGGTTTTGACGACCGCCGCGTCAACCCCTTGGGCGGCGCGATTGCTATCGGGCATCCATTAGGCGCCTCGGGCGCCCGGTTGGTGCTGAGTGCCTGTCGCACATTGCAACGTAACCAGCAGCGCTACGCCGTGGTCAGCCTGTGTGTGGGGGTTGGGCAGGGCGTCGCAATGGTGATCGAGCGCGTTTGACCCTTGCATGACGGGGTGTTGAAGGGCGGCCCACAGGCTGCTCCTCGATGAATGTCATCCATAACAACAATAATCTCACTGGACATACTTCCCATGAAAACATCCCTGGCCCTCACGGGCTTGAGCGCCGGCGCTTGCCTGCTGTTCTTCGGTCAGCCTGCGTCAGCGGACTTTGTCGGCGACAGCAAAGCCACGCTTGGCCTGCGCAATTACTATTTCAACAACGATTACCGCGACCGTGCGGGGCCGGCCGGGCAGAGTAAAACCGCGGAGTGGGCACAAGGTTTCATGCTCAATTACTCCTCGGGGTTTACCAATGGCCCCCTTGGATTTGGCCTCGACGCCATGGGCTTGCTCGGCGTGACGCTGGACAGCGGGCAAGGGCGGCATCGCGGCAGTTCGATGATTCCATCCGCAGGGGACCACACCGCTGACGAATGGAGTCGCCTCGGCCTGACCGCCAAGATGCGCCTGAGCCAAACCGAACTGCGCTACGGCACGCTGATGCCCAAGTTGCCGATCCTGCAAGCCAATGACGGCCGCCTACTGCCGCAGACCTTTGAAGGCGCCCAGATCTCCAGCACAGAAATCGACAACCTAAGCCTGACGGCGGGTCGTTTGGAACACGCGACCGGACGCGGCTCCACGGACAGCACCGGGCTGGCCGTCGCCGGTGGTACCCGCCAGAGCAATTCATTCGTGTTTGCCGGCGGGGATTTCAAGGTCAACAAAGACCTGACGTTGCAGTACTACGTGGCCAACCTCGAAGACTATTACACGCAGCAATTTTATGGCCTGCAGCACGTGCTGGGATTGGGTGAAGGGCAGTCGTTGAAGACCGACCTGCGCTACTTCGACACCGGTTCCAGTGGTGCCAATGGCCGCTCGGCAGGGCGTAGTGCCGGTTATCGCACCAGTGGCTACAGCGACGATGCCGCGGGGGAGATCGACAACCGCACCTGGAGCGCGATCTTTACCTACAGCCTCGGCGGCCACGCATTGACGGGCGGCTACCAGAGCATTTCGGACGCCAGCAACTTCGTCCAACTCAACCAGGGCTCGCTACCGGACAAAGGCGCGACCGGCACATCCCTCTACTTGTTCACCGATCGCATGATCACCAGCTTCAACCGCGCCGGTGAACAGACCTGGTTTGCCCAATATGCCTACGACTTTGCCGGCGCTGGTCTCCCAGGCCTGCGCGCCTCGGTGGTCTACCTCAAGGGCGACAACATCAAGACCACCACCGGCCGCGATCAACAGGAATGGGAGCGCGATCTGGCACTCGATTATGTGATCCAGGACGGCACCTTCAAAGGCCTTGGGTTCGCCTTGCGCTCAGGCGTGTTGCACTCCGAGGCGGATGCCAATCAGGACCAGACCCGTATGACAGTGAGCTACACCGTCGCGCTGTTCTGAGGTGTCGATTCAGTAATTTTCACCGGGCGCACGACGCTGTGTCGTGCGCCTCTTTACTCGACAAAAAAGAGGATGTAGCAATGAATGCCTTCGCCCCGCTCGACGTTGCGGTCATGCAGCCACCAGCAGCCTTCCAGGGCTTTTCAATCATGCCTTCGGCCCAGTCTCCACGCCTGCTTGAACTAACGTTTGCGCAATCGACGGTCAGTGCGTTTTTGAGCGCTGTAGCTCAACTGCCGGTGCAGGCGCTGGAGTACAAGTCTTTCCTGCGATTCCAGTTTGGCCAGCTCCTTGATGAGCTCTGCGGCGGTACCCT
Organism: Pseudomonas sp.; assembly: GCF_049590575.1. Classification (GTDB taxonomy): domain Bacteria; phylum Pseudomonadota; class Gammaproteobacteria; order Pseudomonadales; family Pseudomonadaceae; genus Aquipseudomonas. The sequence continues at coordinate 58,710 of NZ_JBAWDE010000397.1, read as the reverse complement.
GCGCCCAGTGCTGGTGAATACGGTGATGGACCGAGCAACCGGGGGCCTGCTGATCGTTCCCCAAGGCCTGGATAACGTGTCCCAGGCAGACGACATGGTCAAGTTTTCCACCGCCGTGGCGCACTTGCTCGGGCGTTCGAATTTCGATGCCATGAGTGGTCAGTTCTATGCGCGGTTCGTGGTGGAAAACGTCGACACCTCGGACAGCTATTTGCGTGCTCCGCACCGTGTAATGGAGTTGCACAACGACGGCACCTTCGTGAATCAGATTACCGACTACGTGCTGATGATGAAGATCGACGAGCAGAACATGGAAGGCGGCAACTCGCTGATCCTGCACCTGGATGACTGGGCGGACCTGGACACGTTCTACAGGCATCCGCTGGCGCGTCGTCCCCTGCGCTGGACGGCGCCGCCGAGCAAAAACGTCAAGGAGGATGTGTTCCATGCCATCTTCGACACCGATGAAGTCGGCCGGCCGACCATGCGTTATATCGACCAATTCGTGCAGCCAGAAAATTTCGAAGAGGGCACCTGGTTGTACGCGCTTGGCGAGTCACTGGAAAACAGCGATGCCAAGCTGTCTGTGCCAGTCGCTGTTGGTTCATTCCTGCTGATCAACAACCTGTTCTGGCTGCACGGCCGTGATCGCTTCACTGCGCACCCGGGTCTGCGTCGTGAGTTGATGCGTCAACGTGGTTACATCAGCTATCCCAAGCTGGCGCATCAGCACGGGCAAAGCGCCAACTGAACCGGCGCGGGGGCGCAGGCGCCCCCGTTTACCCCCGACGTAGGTAGAGAGGGAATACAGGTGTACGACTTTGTGATCATCGGCGGCGGCATCATCGGCATGTCCACCGCCATGCAATTGGTGGGTGAATACCCGGATGCGCAGGTTCTGCTGTTGGAAAAGGAATCAGGCGCGGCCCGTCATCAGACCGGGCATAACAGCGGTGTGATTCACGCCGGGGTCTACTACACCCCCGGCAGCCTCAAGGCAAAGTTCTGCCTGGAGGGCAACCGGGCGACCAAAGCGTTCTGTGATGAGCACGGCATTCGTTACGACACCTGCGGCAAGCTGCTGGTGGCCACCAATGACGTCGAGATGCAGCGAATGCAGGCGTTGTGGGACCGCACGGCGGCCAATGGCCTGGAGCGTGAATGGCTCAGCGCGCAGGCGCTACGGGAAAGGGAGCCTAACATTATCGGCCTCGGCGGCATCTATGTGCCCTCCAGCGGCATCGTCAATTACGCCGAAGTTACCCGGCAAATGGCCACGGAGTTCACCCGCAAAGGCGGCGTCATCCGCTACAACAGCGAGGTCACCGCGCTCGACGAGCGCGCGGAGGAGGTGGTAGTCACCACCACGTCCGGGATTTATCAGGGCCGGTTTCTGATTTCCTGTTCCGGGCTGATGGCTGATCGTGTAGTGCGGATGCTGGGCATGGAGCCTGAGTTCCAGATTTGCCCGTTCCGAGGCGAGTATTACTTGCTACCCCATGTGCACAATCAGATCGTCAATCACCTGATTTACCCTATTCCCGATCCCTCCATGCCCTTTCTGGGCGTACACCTGACCCGCATGATCGATGGCACGGTAACGGTCGGCCCCAATGCCGTATTGGCGCTGAAAAGGGAAGGCTACAAAAAAACCGATTTCTCCCTGGTGGACATGTTCGAGATATTCACCTCGCCCGGTGTGTTGAAAGTGCTCAAGGCCAACTTCAAGCCTGGGTTGATTGAGATGAGAAACTCGATCTTCAAGCGCAGCTATCTCAAGCAGGTGCAAAAATACTGCCCTTCTATCAGCCAGGATGATTTGAAACCCTATCCTGCTGGTGTCCGCGCCCAGGCTGTGTCGAACAACGGCAAGTTGATTGACGACTTCCTGTTTGTGAACACTAAACTGAGCGTGAACGTGTGTAACGCGCCGTCGCCGGCGGCTACGTCGGCAATTCCTATCGGGGCGTTTATCGTCAGCAAGGTCAAGGCGCAGCTTAGCGCTTGAAGGCGTTCAGTCGAGTGCCAGGCAGGTGTCCACCAACAGGCTGCGTAACCAAGTGTGAGCGGGGTCGTGATGGGTGCGCTCATGCCATGCCACGGTCTTGCTGAAACCTGGAATGTCCAGCGGTGGTTCACGCAACACCAGCCCATCGGCGTGCAACGCCAGGCGCCGGGGTACCACGGCGATCAGGTCGCTGGTGTGCAGGATCTCCGGTAGCACCAGGAAGCTGGTCACCGAAACCGTCACGCGCCGTGATCGGCCGATACGGGCGAGCGCGTGATCGGTTACCCCTTCGAAGGCGCCACCGGCGGGGGAGACCAGCGCATGATCCAGCGCACAAAAGCGCTCCAGGGTCAGTACCTCATGCCGTAACTCAGGGTGATCGGCGCGCATCACACACACATAACGCTCATCGAACAGCGCCGCCGAATGCAGGCCGGGCGGGGTGCTGTCGGGTGTCACCAGCGCCAAGTCGATGGCCCCACTGTCCAACTGGCCAGGCAGCTGTTGCGGGTCGACGGGTTGCACGGCGATGCGGATATTCGGCGCCTGTACGCGCAGGGCGCTCAGGAAAGGCACCACCATCGCCCGCAACGCGTAGTCGGTGGACGCCAGCGCAACCGTCATCGTCGCCGTGAGCGGGTCAAATGCCTGGGGTTGCAGCATCTGCTCGACGCTACCGAGCAACTGCTTGACCGGCCCAGCCAGTTGTTCCGCCCGCAGGGTCGGCACCATGCCGCGTTGCGCACGCACGAACAATGGGTCGCCGAAACTGTCGCGCAAACGAGTGAGCATGCCGCTGACCGCGGGCTGGGTCAGCGACAAGCGCTCGGCGGCGCGGGTGACGCTGCGCTCATCCAGCAAGGCATCGAGGGCTTTGAGCAGGTTGAGGTCGAGGTGCCTGATATCAGGATTCATGATGCTCTGCATAAAAGATGACGATTGGTGTTATTTCACGCTAGCACCGACCATGGCGCCAGTCCATTACCACTGAGTGCTGAGCATGAACGAGATCATCTGGCCGCAAGGCTACCTGCCAGGCTTCACCGAGAATTTTGTCTCCAATGAAATCATCGTCGCCGGCCTCGCCGCCGCGGATATCTGGCCGTTGTTGAGCCATGCGTCGCAATGGCCGAGCTACTACGCCAACTCGGCGAATGTGCGCCTGCATGACGGCCCGGGTCCTGAGTTGCAAGACGGTATGCGCTTCTACTTTGAGACCTTCGGGTTCCCGGTCGAAGCGCAGTGCACTGAGTTTGTACCGCCGGCTGATGGCCAACCGGCTCGGATTGCCTGGCACGGTTGGGCGGGCGAGGGTGATACCCGCCTCGATGTGCACCATGCGTGGCTGATCGAGGACCTGTCGCAGGGACGCGTGCGCATCCTCACCCAGGAAACCCAGAAGGGTAAGCCGGCAGTAGAACTGGCCCTGGCTCGGCCCAACCCGATGATCAATGGCCATCAGGACTGGTTGGATGGGTTGGTCCGGGCTACACGTGAGGCGAGCAACTAAGTGCCGATTGCAATAACCACTGCCGGAGTTGCTCGACGGGTGCACGCAAGGGCGCGCTAGCGCGATGAACCAGATAGTAACCCTTGCCGACGGACAGGGTTGCTTCGAACACCTGCTCTAGTTGCCCTTGCTCCACGGCCTCTTCGACCAGCCAGGGACTGGTCAGCACCACTCCCTGACCCCGCCGCGCCGCATCGATGGCGAGTTCGGGCTGGTCGAAACGCAGTGTGTGTGTCGACGATCATCGCCTCAAACCAGGGTTTTTGCTTGAGCGGGTTTTCAGTGGAATCCACGGGCCGGGCAAAGCCACGACTAGGCGGCTGCCGACTTCACCTGATCGCCAGGGCGCGGTTGGCGGCGTCCTGTTCAAGTTTAGACAAACGTTTGTACCTGCATGGCAAATACCAGCGGATTTGACACTTGCCGCGGCCATCCGAATGCCCGATGGATTACAGTCTCGGCATCGCACTCAACCAGCGCGTCGCTTGCACGCGGTAGTTGTGTTCGGCGACGTACATGCTGAGTTGCTCCTGCACGTAGCCCGCGTTGTCATAGGCCAATCCGCTCGTCTCATTGGCCGTTCGAGCATAGCGCAGCAGGTGCGAGCTGCCGTCCACGCGTGCTATTCCGAAACCGAGTGTGTCCTTGAGGCGCGCATCGAGCGGGCCTTTGTAAGGCACTGATTTTTCATGGAGCGAGATCAGGCGCTCTGAATGAAGAGGCACAGCGTATTCAATGACCCATCAGACACGTTCAGCCGAACGCCCCGGCCTTTCCGATCAGGGGCGATGGTGCAGGCATCCGGGCATGCCTACCTGGCACGATCCACATGATTAAGGCTGGCAAAATCGGCCCCTCGCCTTACAAGGTCGATTAACAGTGCGCTAGGTTTCCAGAAGTGCGGATCTTCTGCGGCAAACCCCTGGATATCGGCAAGAATCCGTGTCAGTCCTATACGGTCGGCATAATGCATGGGGCCGCCGCGGTACCGTGGGAAGCTGTATCCAGCGATCAACGTAACGTCTACATCCAGAGGGCGTAAGGCGATGCCATCGGCAATTACATTAGCACCTTCATTGATCATCGCAGCCATATAACGACGAATAATCTGCTCGGCAGAAAAGGCCCTTCGCCGGGTGCCGGCCCGTTCGCGTTCTTCCTCGATCAATGCCAGTACTTGAGGGGCTGGCTGGCCGATACGGGCGTTGTCGCCATAAGTATAATAGCCACGGCCGGTCTTTCGACCAAACCAGCCAAGCCCGCAAAGTACATCAGGTATATGTACATAACGGACGAGCGGGTCACGTAAAGCTGCCCGACGCTTGCGTGCGGCCCAAGCGATATCTCCTCCAGCAAGGTCCATGACTTGGTAGGGACCCATTGCAAAACCGAAACCCTGAACGGCCGCGTCAATGTCATAAGGTGATGCACCATCCTGCATCATGAGGTCTGCGGCGGCGCGACAGGTCGCCAGTATTCTGTTGCCGATAAAACCGTCACAGACACCTGCCCATACCGCCACCTTGTCTAAGCGCTTGGCGAAGGCGAAGGCAGTCGCCAATACCTCAGGACTGGCCTTGGGGGGCACCACAACTTCCAGTAACTTCATCAGATGTGCGGGTGAAAAGAAATGCAGTCCGAGCACGTCCTCTGGTCTTGAGGTGCTGCGAGCAATCTCGTCGATATCCAGATAAGAGGTGTTGGTCGCGAGCACCGCGCCCGGTTTACACACGCGATCCAGCTCCGAAAACACCGCTTTTTTGACCTGCATGTCTTCAAAAACGGCCTCTATCACCATATCGACATCGGACAGCGCGCCATAATGAGTACTGCCTTGCCAGAGCGACAAGCGCCGGGTGTGTTCCTCGGCGCTGATTCGGCCTTTGCGCAGGTTATCGTCGTAAATGTTCTCAATATGCGCTCGCCCACGTGCCAGAGACTGTTCATCACGTTCAATCATCATCACAGGTATACCGGCATTAAGAGCTGCCAGCGCGATGCCGGCGCCCATGGTTCCACCTCCGACGACCCCGACGCTGGATACCGGCCTTTGCCGAGTCAAGGACAACCCGGGCACCTTACTCACCTCTCGTTCAGCCATAAAAGCGTGAACCAACCCGGCGCGTTGCGGGCTGTTCATGCATTGCAAAAACAATGCGCGCTCCAGGGCCAGCCCCTCGTCGAAAGGTTGGTGCACCGCGGCCTCGACCGCTTGGATTATTTTTGCCGGAGAAAATAACCCTTTTGTGTGCCGCTCCTCGGACAGTTCCACATTGGCCAAGTCGATGGCTTTTTGGCACGCCTTGGTGTCCTTCAAGACGCATGTATCCCGCGCGCGTCTTAGTGCTGCGCCGCGCTTAAGCAACTGTTCCGTATACAGCAGGCCTTGCTCTAGCAAGTCCCCACTTTCGACCATATGGTCGATCAAGCCAATCGCCAGCGCCTCGGCAGCCGTTATCGAGTGACCGTCGAGCATCAATGAAAGCGCAGCCTGCACGCCTACCAATCGCGGCAGTCGCTGTGTGCCGCCAGCGCCTGGGAGAAGGCCCAGCTTGACTTCGGGAAACCCCAACTGAGTGTCAGGGATGGCTAACCGATAATGCGCCGACAGGGCAAGTTCCAGACCGCCGCCCAAGGTCGCGCCGTGAAGGATGACGACCACCATTTTCGCGCATGCCTCAATTTGCGCGCAGACATCCGGCAGGGACGGTGCCTGCGGCGGGAGGCCGAACTCGCGGATATCGGCACCGGCGATAAAGTTGCGCCCTTGGCCTGTAATCAGTACGGCCTTGATCGTCGGATCAGCCTGCGCCTCATGCAAAGCGGCCATCAGTGCGCTGCGCATCCGGGCATTGATGGCATTGACTGGTGGATGATCAAGAGTGAGCAGTAGTATGGAGCGGTGCACGCTGTGATGGATAACGTCAGGTATGGACAAGGCTCTTTCTCCCATGGAGGGCGTATAAATCAGGCGCGGGGCCGTGCGAAAAACGCATGCATGGCACGGGCCGGTTCACCTGTGTCGAAGGCGGCGCCAAATGCTTCGATGCTGGCAGGGATGGAGTTGCCCATGGCCACTTGTTCCCAGGCGTTGAGCAGGCGTTTTTGCTGTACAAGGGCGTGGGGTTCGCTGGCGAGCAAACTCTGCACCATCCGTTCGGTTTTCTGCTCCAGGTGTTCGTCCTCGGCGACTGTGTTGACCAAGCCCCAGTCGAGCGCCGTTTGCGCGTCGATCGCGTCCCCTGTGAGCATGAGCCAGCGTGCCCTACCGCTGCCAATCAGAGCGGGGAGCAGCGCTGCATGAATGACCGACGGAATCCCCATCCTGACTTCCGGCATAGCAAAATGCGCCTGGCTGCTGGCCACCCTGAGATCACAGGCCGCGGCGACTTCCAGGCCTCCACCCAGGCACCATCCTTGCATCTGGGCCACCACTGTCGCCCTGCATTGTCGAAGCGCCTCACACAAGTCGCGCAGGCCCGAAATGAAACCTTCGGCTTGAGCCCGCTGCAGACCTTTCATCTCCTTGAGGTCTGCGCCTCCGATAAACGCCTTGCTGCCTGAAGTGCGAAAGATCACCACGCGTACCTGTGGGTTTTCCGATAATGACTGCACTGCGCACTTCAGGTCGTTGATGACCGTCGTGCCTAAAATGTTCAGGCTGCCCGCATTGATAAGGGTGAGCTGCGCCACACCACGAGAGTCAATCAATAGATGGGTATGGGGACTCATAAATGCACCTGTGGGAATTGAAGCCATCAGCATCCACCGACGATATGGTTCGCTTTGAGTTGGGCAATCTCACCCTCGTTTAGCTCTAGTTCAGCCAGCACTGCGCTGGTGTGTTCGCCCAGCATCGGAGGTGCCTTGGTACCGGAGATATCACCAAGCGCCACTGGATTGCGCACGGTGGGAACGCTGCCGGCGCGAGGGTGCGCCAGGCGCTGTTGAACCTGCCGATAAAGGGTTTGTTCATCATCGAACACCTGGTCCAACGTGTTGATCGGTCCCCAGGGGATATTGGCCGTGTCGAATAGTGCCTTCCAAGCGTTGCGTGTCTTGGCAATCAGCAAGGCGGCGACTTCTATGCGAAGCGCTTTCATATGCCTGAGGCGCTGTTCATTGGTAATGAAACGCACATCGGTGGCCAGCTCCGCTGCTTCTGCCAGTACACAGAATCGGCTGAATTGCTGGTCGTTGCCGATCGCCAGAATCAGGTGTCCGTCCGCACACGCGAAGATTTCATAGGGCGCCAGGTTCGCGTGGGTATTGCCCAGTCGCTGGGGGACCTGGCCGGAAACCAGATAGCCGAGATTATGATTGGCGTTGATGGCCACGGCGACGTCCGACAGGGCAAGGTCGATGTACTGGCCTTTGCCAGAAGACTTGCGCTCCAGTAGCGCTGCAAGAATGGCCACAGTGCCGTACATGCCGGTACTCAGGTCGATGATCGAGGCGCCGACTCGCAATGGACCGGCGCCGGGCTCGTCATCGGGATAGCCGGTATAGCTCATCAGGCCGCCAAAGCCCTGGAATACGTAGTCGTAGCCAGGTAATCCGGATTTCGGCCCGCTCTGGCCGAAGCCCGTAATCGACATGTACACCAGATTGGGGTTGATGGCTGATAGGCTGGTGTAATCAAGGCCGTACTTGGCCAGAGAGCCACTTTTGAAGTTCTCTATCACAACATCTGCCCGTTTCGCTAGAGCCCTTACCAGGTCGGCCCCCTTGGGGGAGGCAAAGTCGATGGCGACCGAGCGCTTACCGCGGTTGCAACTCATGAAATAAGCAGATAGGCGTTCTTCGGTGTCGGGTATCTCCAGATAATGGGGGCCCCAACTTCGGGTATCATCTCCGCCTTTGGGATTTTCCACCTTGATGACATCTGCCCCCAGGTCCGCGAGGTTTTGAGTACACCACGGGCCTGCCAGAATGCGCGACAGGTCAAGAATTCGAATGCCTTCCAATGCAGCGTTCAACATGTAAACCTCACTATTTCTAAATCGATCAAATAGGCGCAGTCGCACCTTTGCGGTCGCGAAACCCTACGACGATCAACAGGCCGGTCAGGATCTGGATCAAGGCGACCAGATAAAGCCCGGTTACCATGTTCCCCGTCGCTTCTTTCAGTAGGCCGAGAAACCAGGAGGAGAGCAGGCCGGAGATTTGGCCTAGACTGCTGATGATGGCAATACCGGCGGCGGCTGTCGTACGCGACAAATAAGTGGGCGGTATGGTCCAAAACACTGCGAACGCGGTGTACTGTCCGATGCCTACCAAGGTTAGAAAGAGAATGGCTGCCATCCAGTTGTCGTGAAACAGGGCCAGCATTACGGCTCCGATCGCGGTGACCGTGACGCTGCCCATGAAGTGCCAACGCCGTTCACCGCGGCGATCTGAGTGACGCCCGACATAGATCATGGCGATGGCGCCGGCCAGGTTCGGAATGATCGACAGCAGGCCAATGGTGAAGGGGTTGTCGATTCCGGACTGCCTGATGATGGCCGGGCCCCAGAAATTCAGCACGCTCAGCGCCCATGGGCTGAAGAAATACGCCACCGATGCGATGAATATTTTTGGGTCGGTTAGCAGCTTGATAAACACTGCCTTGCTGCCATGATGCTGGGCTTTGCCCTGCTGATCACGTTCAAGGTTGCTCTGCACGATGTGCTTTTCTTCTTCACTCAGCCACTTGGCTTTTGCAGGTCCGTCGCTCAAGTAAAAGAATGCGGCGATGCCGATGAGCACAGCAGGCAAACCTTCAAGCAGGAACATCCACTGCCAGGATTTCATCACCGTCGAGCCGTCGAATGCATGCAGAATGCCGCCCGACAACGGGCCTCCGATCATGCCCGCGACACATAAGCTGACCATCAGTAATGACGTGACGCCAGCGCGGCGGCTGGCGGGAAACCAATAAGTCAGGTAGAGGATCAGGCCTGGGAAGAAGCCTGCCTCCGCCACCCCCAGTAAAATGCGCGCAAAGTAGAACTGCTCCGGCGAACTCACGAAAGCTGTACCTGCCGAGACCAGGCCCCACAAAACCATGATGCGCATGAGCGTGGCGCGTGCACCAAGCTTTTCAAGAAGCATGTTGCTGGGTACTTCGAACAGCACATAGCCCAGGTAGAAAATACCGGCACCCAGCCCGTAGGCAGCATCCGACAGTCCCACGTCATCCTTGAAACGTAGGTAGGCGAAACTCACATTGGATCGGTCGATGTAGCAGACCACGTATGCGAGTAGCAGGAAGGGAATCAACCTCCATGTGATCTTTTTGTACAGTGCGTTTTCGTCCAGTAAAGACGACGCGCGAGCAGGGTCATGCGCAGGTGCGCAGGCGCCCGATAATTCAATTTGACTCATGGGGGACTCCGTTATTTTTATAGTGTCACGAAGAACGAACAGCCAACTCGATCGTTCAAAGGCGCTTGCGCAACAGGTACTTTTGTTTGCCGCGCAATACCTGCTCGCTACGCTGGTTGACCACAGACGAGGTCATGGTCAACACGCCAGTGGTGCGCCCGGGAGTCAATTCGGTTATTTGCAATGAGCTGTAGAGCGTGTCGCCTGCATAGACTGGATGCAGGAATTCGCTGCTCTGTTCGAGAAACGCTTTGAGGGAGTGTTCGACCATGTGGGGAAATAAGCCCGCGCCGGCCGCTGTCTGGATCGCAATTTGAAAACCATGGGCCAACAACTGAGGCATGCCATGGGCACGGCAATACTCAACGTCGTAGTGCACAGGGTGGTTGTCGCCACTCGCCAATTGAAACGCGGCAAACAGCGCGTCGGTCATGGTGCGTGAAGGCAAAACGAATCGTTCGCCCAGTTCGAAGTCTTCAAAGTAACGCTGGGCACACATTTGATGAGAGAGGTGGGGCAGGTCAGGAACTGACTGCATGAGGTGTCATCCTGTAGGTTTTTTTGTCTTTAGGGGCTTCAGCAACGTTGTTCAAGCAGCTGATTCGAGGATAGGGACGTGCCCCGTGCGAAGACAGTCGAAAGATACGAAGGCTCTCTTAGAAAAATTGAAAGCGTCGGGCAGGAGCGTTGGTTTAGCATGGCCTGCAAGGTTGGAAATACCGGCCCGGTGACATAGAAGGAGGTATATCCATGCGATACGAATTGACCGACCTGCGCTTATTTCTGGCGATAGCCGATTCGGAAAGTCTTTCGATTGGGGCATCTGTGCGCTTCTTATCTGCACCTTCGGCCAGCTACCGGCTGAAAAACCTTGAGCAGGCGCTCGGCACGCCGCTGTTCGTCAGGAGCGCCAAAGGTATGGTTCTGACCCCGGCAGGTCGCGTATTGCTAGATCATGTGCGCGTGCTGTTGTCGGCGGTGCAGCATATGGAGGGTGACCTGTCGCGCTTTTCCAACGGCACCAAGGGGCACATCCGTATTGTTGCCAACAGCAGTTGTATCGTCGGCTTAACGGCAACGCTTGGCGGCTATCTGGTGACTCATCCAAATATCAATATCGAGCTCGAGGAGCGGCTCAGCGAGGATGTTGTCCAGGCTGTGACTGAAAACGCTGTCGATATTGGGTTGTTGGCCGGAGATGTGGAAATAGGCAACCTCGACGCAATGCTTTACGGAGAGGACGAGCTGATTTTGATCACCTCCATTCTGCACCCGTTGGCAAAAACCTCCCAGGTCAGTTTCGCCACCGTGCTGGATTCGGACTTTGTTGGCCTGGATCGCAAGAGCAGCAACTTTTTGTTCCTGTCGCAATTTGCCAGTAAGTTGGGCCGGCGGATAAATGCCCGGGTCAACGTGCAGAGCTTTCCAGTCTTATTACAACTGGTCGAGGATAATGTGGGAGTTTCAATCGTGCCGCGCAGTGTGGCTAATAGGGCGCTCACTGAGCATCGGATTGCTGGGATTTCACTTCAAGAGCCTTGGAGTTTGAGGCATCAGCGAATCGTGGCGAATGACTTTGCGTCGCTGCCTCCCTACGTCAGAAGTTTTGTTGAGTACCTTATGACGCCAGTGTTTAACCATGGAGCGCATGAAACCTAATCAGTGGGCAGGTGATATCGTACGCGCATCGTGACAGGTCGATACACGCAAGTGTCGGGTCTTTTGCGAAACTCAGACCCCTCAATTGCGCACTCAAAGACCGATTGGTATTGCGTCATCCACTGTTTCAAATCGTTGTGCCGCACCAGTTATGTACTGGGAGTGCGCCTGGCGCTACCAGCGGCGGAGCTAGGGTTAGGAACACTGTAACCGCTCCTATTTGAGTGAATAACCGTCTAATTGTGAAATGCCTTGCGACGCCGACCGCGATGGCCCTAAGGGACGTTAGCTGCAGCGGCGCGTCATACAGCTTGTGTTCGCCAATAAAAAGCCATCTGAAAGACGTAGGCCACCTCATCGAAACACAACGATGGACGCGCATGCAGTTGGTTATGCAGTGTGCCGCGTTGCGGATGCATGCCGGTTAGCCTCTTACGCCGTAAGAGATGAGCTAGTGCGTTTGCTCACTATCCCTCGTTCTGTGATAAGAGTGCTGAGCAGGGCTGCGTAGGCCCCATCACGCAGGCGCCGAATTCCAGCGACATTTTCGCCTATTCCATGCATTAGAGGCTGGCGGTCAACGCTTATGGCTGAAGTTTGTATGCCGCAATCGGGTAAACAACGGTTTCTGAACGCGCAGCAAAGGGAATCTATTGATTGGTAGGGTGTGCAAGGGGGGGGGCGTGGTCGATCACTCAAGGTGATGGATTCGGCACTGTCTAACGCGACGTTTGGCACTGCCCCCACGCTTCCAAAGGGGGCTCCTCACCTTTTCAGGAAAACAACTCATAAGAATAACCGATACCTCGATAATCATTAGCGAGAGGACAGGGCGTGCCTTAACCGATAATTTAGGCTCCACGGACATGCCCTGATTCTCTCCAGGGACATGGACAGCCTGAGGCGTTTGCGCCTCGACGAGCTCCTGATGGCTCTGTAAGCGCAAACCGCACAATAAAAATAGGAGGCATAACATGTTACAAGCCACCCCGCGTCCGCCGCGTCAGCGTTCCAACCTGATGGCTGACCATCGAACCCCATTGATTCGTAACTGCTGGTACGTTGCCGGCCTGAGCAGCGAGGTAGGTCGCCACTTGTTGGAGCGCACCCTGCTAGGTACTTCTGTGGTGATGTATCGTACAGAGGAAGGCAAACCGGTTATTTTGAATAACCGCTGCATTCACCGCTCGTTCCCACTCAGTCGCGGTCGTCTGGAAGGTAACGATGTGGTGTGTGGTTACCACGGCATGGTCTACGCTCCCACTGGCCAATGTGTGGGTATGCCTTCGCTGGCAAACCCGCCAAGCCACGCCTGTATTGACAGTTATCCTGTCATCGAGAAAGCCCCGTTCATTTGGGTTTGGATGGGTGATAAAAGCAAGGCGGGGCCGGATTCAGTGCCCGATACCTCTTGGTTGGAACAGCCGGAATGGAAGACTATCGGCGGCAGTTTTAACTTCCATACCAACTACGTGGCGATGCACGAAAACCTGCTCGATCAGACTCATTTCTCCATCCTGCATGCCAAGACCGGTATTGGCACCCCGGCTTATGTTCGCTCTGATCTGGATGTGCGTGCCGAGGGTGATCGGGTGATCATTCTACGTGCTTTGAAAAACTCACCTCCCCCGCCGGTATATGCCGTACCGATGAAACTCGAAGGTCGCAATGTCGATCGTTTTTCCGATGCGCGTTTCGAGTCGCCGGCCATCCATATCGCTCACGCGAAAATTGTCAATCTGGAGCCTCGGAGTGATGAGGCTCAGGAGTATCGGGCGAATATTACTCACGCCTTCACCCCGGAAAGCCAGAACAGTCTGCATTACTGGTGGTTCAACAGCCGGGACTTCTACCTCACCGACCAAGACATCGATACCTATATCTACGAAAGCCATAAGGCCGCCTACCAAGAGGACGTCGAGGCGCTGACCTGGATTCAGGAGCTGCTTGATCGTGAGCCTGGTCCGGTTGAAGAACTGAGCTTCGGACCTGATAGGCCAGGCATTCTCTGTCGCAAGATCATGCTGCGTTTGTCGCAAGAGGAGCAGAGCCTCATCGACGCCCAGCAACTCTGATCTTCAGGTAAGCCGCGTTGGACCTCTGGTCCAGCGCCAGAAAAACAAGAAACAGGACTGTGCCATGTTGGAAGTAATAGTCACCCATAAGCAAAAGGAAGCGCTGGGTATCTGCAGTTTTGAGCTGGCACGCGTCGACGGAGCGCCATTGCCAGTCTTCAGCGCGGGCTCGCACATCGATGTTCTCATCGGGCCAGGCTTGATTCGCCAGTATTCGTTATGCAACCACCCTGAGGAGAACCATCGGTATCTGATCGGTGTGCTGCTGGACCCAACCTCGCGTGGAGGCTCACAGGCCATGCACGAGCAGATTGTCGTCGGGCAGACGCTGAGCATCAGTGAGCCACGCAATCTGTTCCCCTTGGAACACTCTGCGGCACGTACCTTACTGTTTGCCGGTGGAATTGGTATCACGCCGATCCTATGCATGGCTGAGCGCCTGGCACAAAGCGGTGCCGATTTTGAACTGCATTACGCGGCGCGCTCTGCCGAGCGCGCTGCGTTTCAGGCGCGCATCCGTGAGTCGTCCTTCGCATCACGGGTGCATTTCCACTTCGATGATGCAGAGCCAGCTCAGCCTCTGGACATGGCAACGCTGCTGCGCGAACCGTGTCCCTCGACTCATCTTTATGTATGCGGCCCGACGGGCTTCATGGAATTTGTTTTGCACTCAGCCAGGGAGCAGGGCTGGGGCGAGGACGCGCTGCATCGCGAGTACTTCTCCGCATCGCCGGATGTTCACGCTGGCGGGGCGAGTTTTGAAATCCAACTGGCCAGCTCCGGAGACATCTATGTCATCCCGGAAGATCAAACCATCATTGACGTACTCTACGAGGCGGGTATCGATATCCCCGTTTCGTGCGAGCAGGGTATCTGCGGTACTTGCGTTACTCGCGTACTGGAGGGCGAGCCGGATCACCGTGATTCCTTCCTCACCGACAGCGAGAAAGCTCGAAACAATCAATTCACTCCGTGCTGTTCGCGGGCTAAAAGTGCCCGTTTGGTGTTGGATATATAAGACCGCCCCTCTCCCTTGATTTGGTACGCGGCTAAAAATTCGATTGGTATTTTTAGTCGTGTTGAAGATCTTTTCATATTGCATGAACGGCTAAGTTTGGGGCGGGGGCGAGCTGTTGCTGATGGTTAATAAATAACGCCTTTAAACAATAATAAAAAGAGAATCGCCGTGTATAAAATAAAGTTTGCGCGTCAAACAACAATGATCTGTTTCCTTAGTGCGACTCCGTTCGGTGTGTGGGCTGATTCAATTACTGTGCCGAGTACACTTGAGCAGGCGCGTCCTTCTCGCCCAGCTCTGCCGCGCTGGGCAGAGGACTACACATTCCTGAAGGACGAATCGAAAAAGACCGATCCCTTTGACTCCCTTCGTTATATTCCGCTGGGTGAGTCGGCCTGGCTGCAAACGGGTGCAGAAATGCGTTATCGCGCGGATGCGATCGATAAACCATTTTTCGGTTTGCGCGGCATAAATGACGACAGCTACTTGCAGCAGCGTCTGCAACTGCACGGTGACTTGCACCTCTTTGACGATCAGATTCGTGTGTTTGCCCAGTTACAGAACACACGCACTTGGGGCAAGGATCTATTTTCGCCTTTCGATGAAAGTCGTAACGAGTTCCAACAAGCCTTCGTGGATTGGAACCTGAAGTTCAATTCGGGTTATCGCCTGACTACGCGCTTGGGGCGTCAGGAACTGGTATATGGCAGCCTGATGCTCATCAGTGACCGGGACGTGCCCAATATCCGCGGCAACCTGGATGGCGCCAAGGTCATGCTAAAGACTCCGGGCGGTATTTCGGTGGATGCGTTTGCGCTGCGTCCGGTCGACTACGGGCTGAAATCTTTCGACGACCAACCTAGTGATAGCGTCAAGTTCTACGGGGTCTACAGCACGGTTCCTGTCAGCAAGGCAGTGAACTTCGATTTCTATGGACTAGACCTGGAAACCAAGGATCGTAATCTCGCGGGAGTGATCGGTGACGAGAAGCGTTACACGGTCGGGACCCGGATTTTTGGTAAGAGCAATGGTTTTGACTGGACCTGGGATGCCGCGGGTCAATTTGGCCACCTCGGCGATGCGCAGATCAGGGCTTGGTTCGTGTCCGGTGCCACGGGCTATACCTTCAATCATCCTTGGGCACCACGAATCGCGGTGCGCTCAGATATTTCCAGCGGTGATTCAAAGCGTGGCGACAATAAAGTCGGAACGTTTGACCCGCTGTATTCGAAAAATGGCTATTACGGCGAAGCCAGTTTGACCACGTTGTCCAACCTGATCGTGCTTGGGCCCAGTTTTGCGTTTTCTCCGGCGCCGCAAATTCGCATTGAGCCCGCCATTTACAAGGCGTGGCGTGAGAATACCAATGATGGTGTCTACTTTACGGGGATGTCCCTGGTACCTAACAGTGCGAACGCCTCCGGCAAGTCGGTGGGTACGATCTACAAGGCCACCGGCCGATGGCTGGCATCACGTAATGTCACCGTCGATATGGATTGGGAATACTTCGACGTGGGTAGGGCAATAAAGGAAGTCGGCGGACAGAGCGTCCACTTCGTGAGTTTACGTACGACGTTCCGTTATTGATGATAAATAAAAACGATCTCTGCTTAAGCATTTTGCAGTCGGTTAGATGGCTGTCTGGAATATGATGAAACTACGCCTGGTCGTCCTCGCAGCGGACAGCTGGCTCTCAAACGATAAAAATAAAAGGTCCCATCCATGAACGTTCAGACTGTGGATATCAAACAGTGGATCGATGATCGATCCATGTCTCGCTACCAGTGGTTAATTCTTTTTCTGTGCTTCCTGATCGTTACCTTTGACGGCTTTGACGCCGCCATCATGGGCTTCATCGCCCCTGCGGTGATTCAGGACTGGAGCATCACCCGTGCCGCGTTCGGACCGATTCTCGCTGCCGCAATGGTGGGCCTGGCTGCTGGCGCGTTGATGTCTGGACCCTATTCCGATCGGCTGGGGCGCCGTCGTGTGTTGCTTTGGTCGGTGGCGTGCTTTGCTGTATTCAGCGTGCTCTGTGCATTTGCCCGTTCGCCGGTGGAGCTGGCGGTTTTACGGTTCCTGACCGGCCTGGGATTGGGGGCTGCAATGCCCAACAGCACCACACTGCTGTCGGAATACATTCCCAAGCGCCATCGCAGCTTTCTCATCACACTGATGTTCATGGGTTTTGGTCTGGGGTCTGCCATGGGTGGATTCGTTTCGGCCTGGATGATTCCGCACTTTGGCTGGCATGCAGTCTTGCTGTTGGGCGGGATTCTGCCGCTGCTGCTGTTGCCGGTGCTCTACTTTCTGCTGCCCGAGTCGGTCGACTTCATGGTCAACAAACAGTATCCGCAGGCCCGAATCATCACCGTGCTTAAGCGCATGGGCGGAACGTTCAACGACAGTGTGCGGTTCACTCTCGCCGAGGTGGTGCCCGATCAAGCATCCGGTGGCAGGGTTCGTTATCTGCTAAGCGGTGAGTATCGCTGGCGCACATTGAGCTTGTGGATGACCTATTTCATGGGGTTGCTGGTTATTTATCTGTTAACCGGCTGGATGCCTACCCTGATCAAGGATGCGGGCGTTACTCTCGAGCGCGCCGCCATGGTTACCGCCATGTTCCAATTGGGCGGCCTGGTCGGCATTCTGCTCGTGGGTTACGCCATGGATCGCATGAGCGCCAAGGTTGTTATTGCGGCGGCATACCTGGGCGGGGCGATTTGCGTCTTTACCATTGGCCTGGTCGATATCGGAACCGGACTTCTGGGTGTAATGATTTTCGCTGCCGGTTTTTGCATTAATGGTGCACAGACCGGGCTTAACGCTTTTGCTCCGAGCCAGTACCCCACGGCGTTCCGCGCTACAGGTGTTAGCTGGATGCTGGGCATCGGTCGGTTCGGCGGTATTTTCGGCTCAATGATGGGTGGGGTCCTGTTGAGTTTCGGTCTGCCGATGAACGTGATTTTTGCCGTGCTTGGTGTGCCGGCGATTCTCGCGGCTATCGCGATCCTGTCCAGTCCTAGGCCACGCTTCGAGCGACCCCTACCTGAGTTGAATCACTAAAAGGCCGAGCCCCACTGGGGCTCGGATAGTTATTATCAAATTGTCTGGAGAAGTACACATGGCGCGCATCATCGGTGGACTCGCCGTATCACACACACCCACTATCGGTTTCGCGGTCGACCACGACAAGCAGAATGAAGCGGCCTGGGCACCGATCTTCAAGAGCTTCGAACCCATCAAAGCGTGGCTCGCGGAGCGTAAGCCGCAGGTGCTGTTCTACATATTCAATGACCATGTAACGTCGTTTTTCTTCGATCATTATTCTGCCTTCGCACTCGGTGTGGACGATCATTACGATGTGGCCGATGAAGGCGGTGGCAAGCGTGACCTGCCTCCGATCAGTGGTCACGCGGCACTGTCCCGGCATATCGGAAACAGCCTGATGGCCGACGAGTTTGATATGTCGTTTTTCCGCGATAAGCCGATCGATCATGGGCTCTTCTCGCCAATGTCGGCCTTGTTGCCATTCAAGGATGGCTGGCCTGTAGAGGTCGTGCCGTTGCAAGTTGGCGTGCTGCAGTTTCCGGTCCCAAGCGCCAAACGATGCTACAAATTGGGCCAGGCGTTGCGTCGTGCCATCGAGAGTTATCCGGAAGATATCAAGGTTGCCATCGTTGCCACTGGTGGTGTTTCCCATCAGGTTCACGGGGAACGCTGCGGCTTCAACAATCCTGAATGGGATGCGCAATTCGTTGACTTGTTCGTCAGCGATCCAGAGCGCCTGACTGAAATGACCCTCGCCGAATACGCTACGCTCGGCGGCATGGAAGGTTCGGAAGTGATCACCTGGCTGATCATGCGCGGTGCGCTGTCGGCCAATGTCAACGTGCTGCATCAGGATTACTACCTGCCTTCGATGACAGGTATCGCCACGCTGCTATTGGAAAACCAGGCCAGGGATGTGCCGGTTGACGTACTCGAACGCCACCGCGAGCACATCAATCATCAACTGGCAGGTATCGAAAAACTGGAAGGCACTTACCCCTTTACCCTTGAGCGTAGCCACAAGGGCTACCGGCTCAATCGCTTCCTGCATAACCTGATCAATCCGGTCTGGCGCGAGCGTTTTCTCGAAGCGCCGGACGGCCTGTTTGATGAACATCAACTTACCCTTCAAGAGCGGGACATGGTCCGTCGTCGAGATTGGCAGGCGCTGATTCAATACGGCGCGATTTTCTTTCTGCTGGAGAAGCTTGGTGCGGTGGTCGGTGTGTCCAACCTGCACATCTACTCGGCCATGAAAGGGTTGTCACTAGAAGAGTTTCAGAAAACCCGGAATCAGCAGGTTACGTATTCGGTCGCAGGGAAGCAGTGATTCAAGGCGCTTGCCGGACTACCTCGCGGATCTGTTGGATCAATGCCTCGGCGGCCGGGGAATGCAAACCGTTGGTTCGGTAGATAAGGCCTATGGGGCGGCTGGTGTCATGCAGTTGCAGCTGCAAGCGCTGCAACTCACCTGAAGCAATTTCGTGTTCGAGCTGATGCTCTGAGACCACCGCGAGCATGTCCGAGTGCAGCAGTAATCCGCGGATAATTGCCAGATCGCCGGTTTCTACCACCGGTTCGGGAGACTTGTCGCCCAAGCGTTTGAAATGTGCATCCATTATCAGCCTGGCAGGTGTATTGGCCCTGGGTAATATCCAGTGGGCGTTGCTCAGGTCTTTCGCCGTCACAACCTTCCCTGACAATGGATGCCCTCTTCGAACCAACACCACCATTTCTTCGGTCAACAGTTCCTCGCCATGAAGATCACTGGCATAGCCCGTGGGTCTCAATGCCCCAAATACAAAATCGACATCACCCGCGCGTAGTTCCAGTGCCAGTAGATTGAAGGGGCTTTCGTTAGTCGCGACCCGAACTCCGGGATGATTGTTGATCAACTGTACGATGGCTTGTGGAAGGATCCGAGTACGCCCCAGCGGCAAGGCGCCCACCGTCACGGTCCCTTGCAGGGAACCCTTGAGTGCGGCGATGTCGGCGTCGATATGCCGAAGTTCGTTGAGGGCTCGACGAATGGGATAGAGAATTTCCTGGCTCGCCCGGGTTGGTCGCAAACCACGGGCAGTGCGCTCGAACAGGACCTTGCCAGTACCGCTTTCGAGTATTTTTAGCGCGCTGCTGATCGCCGGTTGCGAGAACCCGAAGGCATTGGCCACGGTCTGCATGTGTTGCGTTTCGCACAGTTTGACGAAAATTTCCAAACGTCGTGTATACAGCAGGTAAAGCTGTTCGTGCACGGTTACCGGCGGCTGGCCGAGCATCGCCGGAATCACCGCCAGTTCGGCCAGGATCCGTCTTGCGCGGGGCAGGATACACTTCCCGTAGGTTGTTAAAAGCATGCCATTGGCATGCCGCTCAAACAGTTGCACACCCAGTCGCGCTTCCAGGTCATGCACCGATCGAGTCACCACAGATTGAGCTCGCAACAACACTTCCGATGCCCGAGAGACGCTTCCATGATCGGCAACCCGAATAAAGGTTCGGATTTGCATCAAATGTGGTAATTCACTCTCGGACATTAGGAAAACTCTTTCAGTTCAGGACGGCATTCGACAATGCTGATAAGTAAAAAGTATAGCATTGTAATTCGAACGCATTAGTCGCTCCCAGGTAGCTGTGCCAGCATTCCCATAAATAAGAGAGGGAGTCCTGACTAACATGAGTGACACTAACGCAAAGACCGCCCTGGTCGTCAGCGCCCATTCCGCCGACTTCGTCTGGCGTGCCGGCGGTTCCATCGCACTGCATGGCCAGCAAGGTTATGGGGTTCATATCGTTTGCCTGTCCTTCGGCGAGCGAGGCGAGTCCGCCAAGCTATGGCGCAAGGGCGAGATGACTGAAGGCAAGGTCAAGGCCGCTCGCCGTGAAGAAGCCCAGGCTGCCGCCGACATTCTCGGTGCCACGGTCGAATTCTTCGATATCGGCGACTACCCGATGCGCGCTGACAAAGAAACCCTGTTCCGCCTGGCCGACGTGTTCCGCCGTGTGCAACCAGAATTTGTCCTCAGCCATTCCTTGAAAGATCCTTATAACTACGATCACCCCCTGGCCATCCACCTGACTCAGGAAGCGCGGATTATCGCCCAGGCCGAAGGTTATAGGCCGGGCGAGAAAATCGTTGGCGCGCCACCGGTGTACAGCTTCGAACCGCACCAGCCTGAGCAGTGCGAGTGGAAGCCTGATGTGCTACTGGATATCACCGAAGTTTGGGACAAGAAGTACGCCGCCATCCAGTGCATGGCGGGTCAGGAGCACCTGTGGGAGTACTACACCCGAGTGGCCTTGCAGCGGGGCGTCCAGGCAAAGCGCAATATCGGCATCACCTCGAAAAAAGATATCGTCTACGCCGAGGGTTACCAGAGCATATTTCCACGAGTTACGGAGAATCTGGGATGAGCATGGTCGGTAAGACAGGTGTGGTCGTGCGTAACATTGAGCGCTCCGACAGTGCGCTGATCGATGAATTGACCCGATACGGCGTCGCTACGGTTCACGAATCTCAAGGTCGTAAAGGACTTCTGTCGTCATCGATACGACCGATCCAGCGGGATATCGCCATTAGCGGTTCGGCTGTAACGGTGTTGGTCGCCCCCGGTGATAACTGGATGTTCCATGTGGCTGTGGAACAATGCAAACCGGGCGATATCCTGGTGGTCGCGCCCAGTTCGCCCTGCAGCGATGGTTTTTTCGGCGACCTGTTGGCCACCTCGCTGAAAGCTCGTGGCGTGTGCGGCCTAGTGTTGGATGCTGGTGTGCGAGATACCAAAACCCTGAGAGAAATGGGCTTTTGGGTCTGGTCCCGTGCCGTGCATGCCCAAGGCACCATCAAGGAAACCTTGGGCTCGGTGAATATTCCGGTTGTGTGCGCCGGTCAACTGGTCAATCCCGGTGACGTGGTGCTGGCCGATGACGATGGTGTGGTGATTGTGCGGCGTGAAGAGCTGCCGGCAGTGATCGAGGCTAGTCGCAAGCGCGCCGATCTCGAAGAGCAAAAACGCCTGCGCCTGGCGAACGGTGAGTTGGGCCTGGACATCTATAACATGCGTCCGCGCCTGGAAGAGAAGGGTCTGAAGTACTACGACAGCCTCGATCAACTGGAGGACTGAGCATGAGCCAGACTCGTATTCCCTGTCTGATGATGCGCGGCGGTACTTCCAAGGGAGCCTACTTCCTGGCCGAGGATTTGCCGGCCGAGCAAGACCAGCGGGATAAAGTTTTGCTGGCGGCCATGGGCTCGCCTGATCTGCGGCAAATCGATGGAATCGGTGGTGCTGATTCGTTGACCAGCAAAGTGGCGATCATCCGTCGCTCAGAGCGTCCAGGTGTCGATGTCGACTATCTGTTTGCCCAGGTAGTCGTGGACCAGCCACGAGTCGACTACGGTCAGAACTGCGGCAACATCCTGGCTGGGGTTGGACCTTTTGCCCTTGAGCGTGGGCTGATTCCGACCCAAGGTGAGGTGACGCGGGTCAGGATATTCATGGAGAACACCGGCCAGACCGCCACCGCTGTGGTCCAGACGCCGAATGGCGAGGTTCGTTATGAGGGTGACGCCAGCATCGATGGCGTGCCAGGCGCCGCAGCACCAGTGATCGTCGAGTTTGACGATATCGCCGGCTCCAGTTGCGGTGCTTTATTGCCCACCGGCAACGTGCTCGACCGTTTCGATGGCGTCGAGGTGACCTGCATCGACAATGGCATGCCGGTGGTTGTGATGCGCGCTGCCGACTTGGGGCGCAGTGGCTATGAAAGTCGTGAACAGCTAGATGTTGATGAAGAGCTAAAGGCCCAGATCGAATCGATTCGTTTGCTAGCCGGCCCATTGATGAACCTGGGCGACGTCACCCAACGTAGCGTGCCAAAAATGTGTTTGATTGCCGAACCCATTGCGGGAGGTGCTATCAGCAGTCGCAGTTTCATTCCCCATAAATGTCATGCGTCGATTGGCGTATTTGGCGCTGTGAGTGTGGCGTCGGCATGCCTGATCGCCGGCGCAGTCACTCAAGGCGTGGCTCGTGTCCCAACCGGTGAACATCTACGGCTATCGGTGGAGCATCCAACCGGTGAGTTTACTGTCGAATTGCAATTGGATAATGGTTCGCTGGTCGGCTGTGGGCTGCTGCGTACTTCCAGGTTGCTATTCGATGGTCAGGTATGTGTGCCCCATTCTATTTGGTCGGGTAAGGCTAGTGGTGACCAATAATGGTGACCTCGATTGATAGCGTTGGGATGATCGGCTTCGGTGAGGTTGGTGCAATCATCGACCAGGATCTGGTCGCTCAGGGCGTGAGGGTGGTGGCTTTTGATCGTTTGATTGAGGATCCCGAACGTCGCGCAGCTCTTGTAGAGAAGGCTCGGACCTGCGGGGTGACTCTGGTGGACTCACTTGAGCGCGCCATCGACAATGTGCCATTGATTATCAGTACCGTCACCGCTGGTTGCGCCTTGGAGGTAGCCAGAAGCGTGGCTGCTCGGCGTCCCCTAGGGCAACTGTTCATGGATCTCAATTCAGTGTCGCCCCGGCCAAGCAACTGGCTAGCGAAGCCATTGAAGGTAGCGGTGGCTGTTACATCGACGCCGCCGTGATGGCGCCGGTGCGACCTCGGCGCCTGAAAACGCCCATCCTGCTAGGGGGGACGCAGGCACTTGCCCTGACCGATGCGTTACAAAAGTTGGGGTTCAATGTGCAAGCGTTCTCCGAAAAAATTGGTGTGGCCTGCGCAGTAAAAATGTGTCGCAGTGTAATGATCAAGGGTTTGGAGGCATTGACCACGGAGTGCCTTTCAACTGCCCGGCAATATGGTGTCGAGCAACCAGTGCTCGAGTCGTTGCACGCGAGTTTCCCCAGCATGGGCTGGAATGCAGACCATCCTCATTACCTAATCAGCCGCGTCGCGGAACACGGTCGTCGTCGGTCTGAGGAAATGCTCGAAGTGGTCAAGACCGTCGAGGACATCGGTATAGCGCCGCGCATGAGCCAGGCCATTGCCGCCGTTCAAGCGGGATTAGTCGACGCCATGGATGAAGCAGAAATTCACTATGCCGACATACTGCAATTCGACTGGAGCAGTCTGGTTGATGCCTTGTACGGCAAGCATGTCGATCCGCAACGAAAGCCTTAAAGCATGACCCCCATTTCAGCGGGGTTTATCAACCTGAGGAAAAACAAGAATGATCGAAAATCGTGGAGTGGTATATCTCGGCAATGGCAAAGTCGAAATTCAGAAAATCGACTATCCAAAAATGCAGGATCCGCGCGGCAGGAAGATCGAACACGGTGTCATCCTGCGCGTGGTTTCCACCAACATCTGTGGTTCGGACCAGCACATGGTCCGCGGCCGTACCACGGCGCAGACCGGCCTGGTGCTAGGCCACGAGATCACCGGTGAAGTGATCGAGAAGGGCCGCGACGTCGAGAACCTGCAAATCGGTGACTTGGTCTCGGTGCCGTTCAACGTCGCGTGCGGGCGCTGCCGTTCCTGTAAAGAGATGCACACCGGTGTTTGCCTGAGCGTTAACCCGGCCCGTCCGGGCGGTGCTTACGGTTACGTCGATATGGGCGACTGGACCGGCGGCCAGGCTGAATACGCGATGGTGCCATACGCCGACTTTAACCTGCTCAAACTCCCTGATCGCGATAAGGCTATGGAAAAAATCCGTGATCTGACCTGCCTCTCCGACATCCTGCCGACCGGTTACCACGGCGCCGTAACGGCCGGCGTTGGCCCGGGCAGCACCGTGTACATCGCAGGGGCCGGCCCGGTGGGTCTGGCCGCCGCCGCTTCCGCTCGCCTGCTGGGTGCGGCAGTGGTAATCATCGGCGACGTCAACACCGTCCGCCTGGCACACGCCAAGGCTCAGGGTTTCGAGATCGCCGACCTGTCCCTCGACACTCCGCTACACGAACAAATCGCCGCACTGCTGGGCGAACCGGAAGTGGATTGCGCCGTCGACGCCGTAGGCTTCGAAGCGCGCGGTCACGGCCATGACGGCGTGAAACACGAAGCACCGGCCACCGTGCTCAACTCCCTGATGGGCGTGGTTCGCGTGGCGGGCAAAATCGGTATTCCGGGCCTGTACGTCACCGAAGATCCGGGTGCTGTGGATGCTGCCGCGAAAATGGGCAGCCTGAGCATTCGCTTCGGTCTGGGCTGGGCCAAATCTCACAGCTTCCACACCGGCCAGACCCCGGTGATGAAGTACAACCGCCAACTGATGCAGGCGATCATGTGGGATCGTATTCATATTGCTGACATCGTGGGGGTTGAGGTTATCAGCCTGGATGACGCGCCTAAGGGCTACGGCGAATTTGACGCCGGTGTACCGAAGAAGTTTGTGATTGATCCGCACAAGATGTTCAGCGCGCCACAATGAACACCACGTTAGTTTATTAGGACTTTTCGACACGCCGGCCGTATTTATCTTTGCAGGTCGGCAGTTCGCCAAATGATGCAAGTCAAAACAACTTGCGAGTCGCCGCATGCGCCACTCTGCTCCAGCGCCGGTTTGCCGGAGGGCAGGCGGGTGTCCCGGTTCTCTACCCTATATGCGGCTCAACCAGGGCGACGGAAGCCACTCCATGGCATGACCTGCTCCATCTCGGCGAGGCAATGCTCGCGACAGACCGATTACTTTTGGCGGAGTGCTCGAAATCGGAAAAGTTCAGTTTGGTTTATGGACTGATAGCTTATAGCGGCTGGACGGTGGCTAATTCGGAATAGGTATGGCGAGTTGTGCTGACTTGTTTGGAGTTCTTAAGCTTCGCGATATGGGCATTATCATTACAACTAGGTGAAGCTGAAAGCCGGTTTGCCATCTGGCAGCGTGACCCCCTAAACAAGTATGTTTTGATCGAGTTGCGTCGCGCTTCACAGCGAGAAATTATAAGTACATAATCAAGGCCATCACCGAAGCGCTATACTTTGGAAATCTAGTGCTTTCAAACACTTGGAGGATGAGTTATGATCCCGTCCGCTGCGCCATATTCAATAACCTGGATGCTGAAAGCCAGGTAATCATAAAGAACCTACTTATTGAGTGAACGTTTTCTTTTTTAGGGTTCCATTATCCCCATATCCTCGAATTTCGTTGCATCGTCAATTTGTCCTCAATCGCGCCGCGTTTTGCCGCAAATGGTCTAGGTAGTTCGCCCATTGCTGTGCCGCCTCTCGGCGTTGTGTTAGCAGTTGTGCACGCGCATACACAGCCCCCAATGCACCTGGCATTCGGTGAGATAACGACAGTTCTAGCACGATTGGATCGATACCTAAGTGCTCATGGGCAATGGTGCGGTAGGTGGCGCGAAAGCCGTGGGCAGTGATGTCGTACTCCGGCCAGATGCGCTGAAAGGATTTGAGCATAGAGGTCGGGTTTATGGGACGTCCCGGATAGACCGGCGAGACGAACACCCAGCCTTTGCCTTCTTCATTCACCACGCGAGTTTTATGTAGTTCGCGTAACAGAACCAAGGCTTGGTCAGGCAACGGCACGATGTGTTTGCTCTTGTCCAGATGCTTGGTTTTGCTCACCACATAACGCCAATCGGCGCCCACCAAGTCGACATCTTCCCAGCGCATCTGCACCAGTTCACCGGGGCGGACGGGCAACATGACCAGCAGGCGCATTGCGGCGGCAACGCTGCCATCGTTGCAGTCATCAAGGCGCACAAGAAACCTGCCCAGGTCGGCTGGCCTTTCGATCGCCGGGTTGCTGGTCACGACATGGCGGATCTTCAACTCCTCAATGTTGCTAAGCGCCACATTACGTTCCACCCATCCGCGCCCCTCGGCAAAGCCCAGGACGGCACGGATGATGGTACGCACCCGCCGGGCCATGGCCATGGTGCGCTTGCGGCGCAACTCAGTGATGATCGTAGTGATGTGCTCCAACTTGATCTCGCTGATCGGTTTTTTGCCAATGGCAGGCAAGATGTGGTTGTTCAGCGCTCCGGTAAAGCCCGAGATGGATTTGGTCACTAGTTCGGCAGACTTGAATGCCAACCATTGCTCGGCCACGTAAGCGAAGGTGCGCTCTTCATTGAGCAACTGTGCCTCGATCTTGGCGGTCTTGGCCTTGAGCGGAGCGGTGTGGTTAGCCACGTCGCGGCGTGCGCCGCGGGCAATGTCGCGCGCCTCCTTGAGGCTAATCTCGGGGTAAGCGCCGATGGAGAAGCGGTTTTCCTTCCCATGCAGCCGATACTTCAATCGCCAAACCTTGGAAGGGGATTTGCCGGCCTTACTCGACGCCCTCACCTCCAAGTAGAGGCCAGGAATTTCGCCATCGGCGTGTTTGCCAGGTTCGGTCAGTGAGCGGATCAAGGCATCGCTGAGTTTTCGTTTGAAAACAACCGCATTATCTGGGGGCATCGGTGGGGGCATCCTTTTTAAGGAACCGAAATTTGCCCCCAATTATGCCCCCATGAGTCGTGGAATCCATTGGATTTAGACAGACGGCTATGGACTTAACCAAACAATAACTTGTTGTTATTAAACGGTTTTATGGAATTTAGTGGAATTCCATTACAGGCTATCGGGGTCCCCGAAAAACATCTGAATCCGCGACCGCAACCACCTTTCCCCCGGGTCATTGTCCTGCGATCCGCGCCACGCCATGTGCAGCTCGAAGCTGCGCACCGGCAACGGCGGGTCTTCTGCGCGCAAGCCACCTGCCGAGGTCAATGCCTCGGCGGCGTAGTCCGGTACGGTGGCCAGGATATCGGTGCCCGCCAGCAGTGTGCCGAGGCCGTTGAATTGCGGCACGGCCAGGACTACGTGGCGTTTGCGGTCGAGTTTTTCCAGCTCCTCGTCAATAAAGCCGCTCAGGTCGCCGGCAAAGGACACCAGGGCATGGGGGCGGGCGCAGAAGTCGTCCAGGCTCAGGGAGCCTGGCACGCTGTCGGCGCGCAGCAGTTTCGGCAAACTGCGGCGCAGTACTTTGCGCTTGGCGTTGGCGGGCAGGTCGGCGGTGTAGCTGACGCCGATGGAGATTTCGCCGGAGGCCAGCAGGCCGGGCATGAGGATGTAGTTGACGCGTCGCACCACCAGCACGATGCCGGGGGCTTCGGCGCGCAGGCGCTTGAGCAGTTGCGGCAGCAGGGCGAATTCGACGTCGTCGGAGAGGCCGATGCGGAACACCGCGGTGCTGGTCGCCGGGTCGAACTCGGCCGCGCGGCTGACGGCGGTGGAAATCGAGTCAAGGGCCGGGGAGAGCAGGGCGAAAATCTCTACCGCACGGGCTGATGGCTCCATGCTGCGGCCCGTGCGTACAAACAGCGGGTCATCGAACAGCCCACGCAGGCGCGACAACGCCGCACTGATAGCCGGCTGGCCAAGGAACAATTTCTCGGCAGCGCGGGTCACACTGCGCTCATGCATCAAGGTTTCGAATACGATCAAGAGGTTAAGGTCGACACGACGCAGGTCGTTACGGTTCATCTTGTGTCCTGGAAGAGTCAGCAAACTTGACGAGAGCGGCCACGTGCAAACAATGACCGGCGTGAATCTTACGGGGAAAGGCTGGTACTCTGCACCGGATAATTGAGTTTTCCTACGATACTTGAGGTGTATGCCTCAGTAGCGGAATCAATGACAGACATGTCGACTATTAATGGCGACCGGTGGTCTTACCCGGAAAGCCCAGATAGAGTTCATGGCATTAGAGGTTACTTTGACGAGGTTTGCGATGTCCCGCACGATTCGTTTTCACAAGTTTGGTCCGGCCGAGGTGCTCAAATGCGAAGAGCATGCAGCCGCGCAGCCCGCACCGGGCGAAGTGCAGGTGCGTGTCGAAGCGATTGGCATCAGCTGGTATGACATTTTGTGGCGCCAGAACCTGGCGTCTTCCCATGCACGCCTGCCGTCCGGCCTTGGCCATGAGATGGCCGGGGTTGTCGTCGCCGTCGGTGAAGGCGTGGATGATTTGGCAGTGGGCGATAAAGTCGCCAGTTTTCCGGCCGAGAGCCCCAATGATTACCCGGTGTATGGCGAACAGATTGTCCTGCCCCGTTCGGCCCTGACCCGTTACCCGGACGTCTTGAGCCCGATCGAAGCCAGCGTGCATTACACGCCGCTGCTGATCGCCTACTTTGCGTACGTGGACCTGGCCCGCGTCAAACCTGGGCAGTTTGCCCTGGTGACCGACGCCAGCCACTGCGCGGGCCCTTCGTTTGTGCAACTGGGCAAAGCCCTGGGTGTACGGGTGATTGCTGCCACCAAGGACAGTTCCGAGCGCGAGTACCTGCTGTCGCTCGGTGCGGAAAAGGTCATCGTCACCGAAGAGCAGGACTTGCTGATGCAAATCAACAAGTTCACCGAAGGCCGGGGTGTCGACGTGGTCTTTGATGGTTTGGGCGGCCCGCAGATGTCTTTGCTCGGGGATGTCCTGGCGCCCCGTGGCAGCCTGGTGCTGTATGGCTTGCAGGGTGGCAACCAGACGCCATTCCCGGCCTGTGCGGCGTTCCAGAAGAACATTCAGTTCTTTGTGCACTGCATCGGCAATTTCACCGGCAAGCCGGAACTGGGCATCGTCCAGGACCAGGTCGCCTTGCAGCGTGCCTTGCGTGACATCAACCAGCTCACCGCTGATCGAGTGTTGGTTCCGCTTAAAACCACGGTGTTTCCGTTCAATCAGTTCGTGGAAGCACACCGTTATATGGACGAATGCCCGTGCCGGGAGCGTGTGGCGTTGCAGGTTGAAGCTGTTTAAAGCGTAGGAATATTCTCAAACGAATGTTTCTGGTTATCGGCGCATGGGGCAAATGCGCCAATTGACAGGGCTTAACCTGCGAAGCCCATAACCCCTGAGATCAGGGCTTTAGCCCACAATTCCTGCCTTTACTCCCAGACGCCGCCCTGAATCCCAGTGCGGCGTTCTTGCGTATGCTGCCTTCATATTCCACGCGTGGCTCATCTGCACTGGTTTTCAGTCAGGTTCTGTATCTATTAATCATTATTCCAGTACCGATAATTGCATCTTCGCTTTCATCTCAAGGACTGAGCAATGAATGACTATCAATTGGATCGGTGTCGAGTTCTTCGAACTAATACCGTTGCACCTGCACTGCACCGGATGGAGAGGGATTTCCAGGAAAAACCTCAATTCAATAAATTGGAAAGTTGTTTGAGTGAATTTGTCGGGCGCTTCTTTAAATTGTTGGTCAACGATTTGTAGGGCGGTGTCGGAAACGTCCTAGGGCTGCACCTTGGTGCAGGTAACCCCCTGAAACCGGGGGTGTCGATCGTTTGCCGGGCATAGGCCGCAATCAGCAATGTTCGTGTCGTTTTGTTGCGCGCTGCTAGTGTCTATTGATCGGCGCGCGGGACAGCGCACGAACTTCTCACCCGTTTAATAAGTCGAGCAAACACTCTCAGCAGTTGCTTGAATTTTATATTTCAACTTAGGTAGTAGAGCGATGAGCACTATTCACGAACAGGCTATGAATTATGTTTACCTGCAAGTTCTGCAACGTTTGGTTGGACACTTTAATCGCGCTGAACGCACGGCACTCCAATTGTTGATCCAACGCATTGTGGTGGCAGCAGGGGGCATGGAACAGGTCGGAAACTACAAGGTCCTGGTGGCCCACGGTGGCGGTGAAGTCAGCAGCTACACCCTGGCGTTGTTGCGAGCCGCACAATTGTCGATTGCCGGGCGAGCGCCGCGTACTTTTCAGTTGCGGGTCGCGACCTTGCGCCATTCGGGCATGACGGACGCGCAGCTGGAGAACCTCAATTGCGGTTATAGCCGCTTGTTTCTCCATGACGATCCGCGGGTTGAGTTACTCATGGTCGAAAACCACGAAGTGCTGCCCTTCAACCACCTCCGGCCGGCCTCTGCCGTCGGGCGAGAAATCAACCAGCGCAATATGCTGATGATGGGCCATATGACGTCCGGCGACTGTCGTGCGACGTTATGCAACGACACTTACCTGGCCTTGGGGGACTTTTATCAGCGTGTCAGCAGTTGGCATGGCGGTGTGCACGCTTTGGTCAGCGGGGATTCGCCGCGTCATCAGAGCCACTTGCTTGCA
Source organism: Pseudomonas sp. (assembly GCF_049590575.1). Lineage (GTDB taxonomy): Bacteria > Pseudomonadota > Gammaproteobacteria > Pseudomonadales > Pseudomonadaceae > Aquipseudomonas. The sequence goes on along the minus strand of NZ_JBAWDE010000397.1, from coordinate 27,981 downwards.
TGGCTGAAGAAAGCAGCACAGAGCGCTGGCGTCACCATCCCGAAAAACTGGCCGCCGTCGCTCAATGGGTTGTTTGCGCGCATGGAGGAGTGGAGTGTCGGCTATTACCAAGATGTGTATGGCGATCATTATGTGGCCCATGAAAACCCCAGCAAAGCTAGCCATCGCAACCTCGCCTACATCGGCATCGCTGATTTGCTGAGCGACATAGACCTTGCGGCATCCTCCTTGCTCACCGAGTTTATGGCCCACGCCCCGGACCCGCTGGGCTTTCACTTCAGCCACCCGACGTTTTCCATCCCGTTGCTGATGGCTCATCTGCGCGGGCTGCAAGCCGAATGCCTGCGTGAACTTGCCTATGAAGGGGGCGTGGAAGGCTTTATCCAGCAAATGATCCCGTATAGACGCCGCCTGCACATGCCCAAAGAGCTGCTGGCCGAGGCAAGCACCCGCGAAGGTCGAAACGTGGCAAGCGCCAAAGCCAGTCAGTTCTTTGGCCTGGATGAAACCCAGCTGACCTGTCTGCTGTTCTCGCCGTTTATCCATCATGGCGAAAGGCTGGAAGGTTATTTGCGCCAATGCCATCCGGGGATGCTGGTGGCACTGCCGGAACTGCACAAGGTGCTGCAGGGCAAGCCATCCGCGGAAATGTTGCAGCAGTGGGTCATGGACACCAGCGGCTTACCCATCGCCTTGTTGCAGCACCTTTACCGCAAACGGCCGCAAGTCAGCGTGAAAGGCCCTATGCGCGATGACCGTGCAACCGCCCGCGGCGCCGGGCAGGCCTTTCAATTGTCTGGCCGATGATCCTGCGCGGCGAACGACAGGCGGATTTCGCCTACCAGGCGGTCTATCGCTATATGATCAGCTTGATCAACGAGGTCGGCACGGATGCCCGGGTAAAGCTGCCATCCCTGCGGCAGTTGGCCGGGCGCCTCAATGTGTCGATTTCGACCATCCAGTACGCCTATTCATTGCTGGAAAAGGAGGGCAGGGTCTATTCCGTGGCGAAGTCGGGGTATTACGCCTGGCCCATTTCGGCCAACCCGGTCAACTGCGCCGGTGGTGACTTGCTCGATCGGCTTTACGCAGCGGCGCGCCGTCCCGGCATGTTGGTACTCAGCGGCGATGAGCCCGCATTGTTGGCCTCTCTGGATGCAGACCTGCTGCGCCAGGAGCGCGAGCTGGTCCGCCATTACCCGCGCCATTTGCAACCGTGGTCCCAGCCTTGCGGCGTCTGGGAGTTGCGCGCGGTGCTGGCGGCACGCTACACCTCATCGCCCACTCACTGCTGGCATGCCGACGATGTGTATCTCGGTGCCGATCTGCGCGGTGTCCTGGAGATCCTGGTTGAGGTGCTTGGCCTGAGGGGTACCACCGTCGTGGTGGAATCGCCCTGCGACTGGCTGATCCTGCGCCTGTTCCGAGAGGCAGGTGTGCACCTCATCGAGCTGCCCTGGACACCGGAGGGGCGCCTGGACACCGCAACCCTTGACCAACTGCTACATACTCATCCGGTGCAACTGGTGGTGCTGTCGTCCGCCACCAGCCTGCCCTCGGGCGTGGCCATGCCTGCCGATGACCGCCAGGAGCTGGCGCGCCTGCTGGATCACTACGGCTGCTGGTTGCTGGAGAACGACACGTTTGGCGAGCTGGGTTTCCAGGCGTCGCAAACGGCATTGCGAGAGGGGGTGAACCCGGAGCGGTTGATCGTGTTTTCTTCGTTCGAGAAAGTGCTGGGGGCGGAGGCGCCCTATGGCTACCTGCTGTCACGGCGCATGAGCAGTGAATTGCAGCGCCAGTTTCTGCTGCGTTCGTTCCGGCTGTCATCGATTCGCCAGCGTGCAATCGCACGCTTGTACCAAAGTGGACGCATCGACCAGCACCTGCGCGCACTGCGCCAGCAGCTTGAAGCACAGGCCGAAGAAATGAGCCAGCGCATCGGGCAGCATCTGGGCGATCAAGTCACCTATCGGGCGCCGGCTGCGGGAGCGGCCTTCTGGCTTGAGGCCACCCCTGCTGTGGATATGCGCCAGGTGTTCCAGCGGCTGCTGACCCAGCAAGTGGTGATCGCGCCCGGTGAACTGTTCAGCGTCAGCGGCTTGCACCGCCAGCATCTGCGCTTGAGCCATACCTTGCACGGGCAGCCCGACCTGAGTATTGCTTTGACAGCATTAAGCGAAGCGTTGCGTCAGGCCCAGATTGGCTGAGTGAATGAAGTTTCTCTTGATGCGGTAGGATCGATACCGTCGCGCAGCAGTCCAACTCTCAGTAAACTGCCATTTTCCCCCAAATCCTTCTTTCCGAGGTTTATGCATGACAATCAGTCCTTTTGCGGGCAAGCCGGCGCCAGCCCAGTTGCTGGTGGATATCCCGCGACTGGTCACGGCCTATTACACCGGCCAGCCTGATGCAGCAATCTCCACCCAACGCGTGGCTTTTGGTACCTCCGGGCACCGTGGCAGTTCGTTCGAGCTGAGCTTCAACGAATGGCACGTGCTCGCCATCAGCCAGGCCATCTGCCTGTACCGCGAAGCCCAGGACATCAACGGCCCGCTGTTCGTAGGCCTGGACACTCATGCGCTGTCGACGCCTGCCGGTGCCAGTGCCCTGGAAGTGCTGGCCGCCAACGGCGTGCACGTGATGCTGGCCGAGGGCGATGAATACACGCCAACCCCAGCGATTTCCCACGCGATCATTTGCTACAACCGTGGCCGCACCACCGGCCTGGCGGACGGCATCGTGATCACGCCGTCCCATAACCCGCCGCAAAGTGGTGGTTACAAATACAACCCGCCCAATGGCGGCCCGGCCGATACTCACGTCACCAAGTGGATCGAGGCCAAGGCCAACGAATTGCTGGCGAATAAACTGGCCGGGGTCAAGCGCATCTCCCACGCTCAGGCGCTCAAGGCCGACACCACTCACCGGCATGACTACCTCAACAGCTACGTCGCCGACCTGGTCAACGTCATCGACATGGACGCCATCCGCAGCGCCGACCTGCGCCTGGGCGTCGACCCGTTGGGCGGAGCAGGGGTGCGCTACTGGTCGGCGATTGCCGAGCACTATCGCCTCAACCTGGAGGTGGTCAACACTGAAGTCGACTCCACGTTCCGTTTCATGAGCGTCGACTGGGATGGCCAGATCCGTATGGACCCGTCCTCCAGCTACGCCATGCAGGGCCTGATCGGCCTCAAGGAACGCTTCGACGTGGCGTTCGCCTGCGACCCGGACCACGACCGCCATGGCATCGTGACCCCGTCCGGTGGCCTGTTAGCCCCGAACAACTACCTGGCCGTGTCCATCGACTACTTGTTCCAGAACCGTCCTGACTGGCGCGCGGATGCAGCCGTGGGCAAGACCGTCGTCAGCAGCGGACTGATCGATCGCGTGGCGGCACGCATTGGCCGTCGCCTGTACGAAGTGCCGGTGGGCTTCAAGTGGTTTGCCGATGGCCTGTTCGAGGGCTCATTGGGCTTTGGCGGTGAAGAGAGCGCCGGCGCCTCGTTCCTGCGTAAGGACGGCACGGTGTGGAGCACCGACAAGGACGGCCTGATCCCGGCGCTGCTGGCGGCGGAAATGACCTCGCGCAAAGGCCAGGACCCGAGTCAGATCTACCGTGGCCTGACCGATGCCTTGGGTGAGCCATTCGCCATTCGTGTCGACGCCAAGGCCACCCCGGCGCAAAAAGCCCTGTTGGGCAAGTTGTCGCCGGACCAGGTGACGTCCACCGAGCTGGCCGGGGAACGCATCCAGCAGATCCTCAGTCACGCACCGGGCAATAACCAGGCGATTGGCGGCTTGAAGGTCATGACCGAAAACGGCTGGTTTGCCGCGCGGCCCTCGGGCACCGAAGACATCTACAAGATCTACGCCGAGAGCTTTATTGGCGAAGATCACCTCAAGCAGTTGGTGGAAGAGGCGCAAGTGTTGGTAGACGGCGCCATCTCCGAGTAACCGACGTGACCTGGTAAGAATGTGGGAGGGGGCTTGCCTCCTCCCACATCAGGTTTTGCCCAGGTTTGAGATCAGGCCAGGTCGACCAGCACGATCTCGCTGTCTTCCAGCGCCGTCACCCGCAACACCTGCTCATCCTCCACCGCAACACCGTCTCGAGCTCTCGCACGCAAGCCATTGACTTCAATCACACCGGTCGCCGGCACCAGATACGCGCGCCGCCCGCTGTCCAGCCGGTATTCGGCACTTTCCCCGGCTTTCAGATTAGCCGCCACCAGGCGTGCATCGGCACGAATGCGCAGGCTTTCGCTGTCACCCGCCTTGCCGCTGGCCAGGGTTACAAACCCTTCGCGATCACCTTTGGGAAAGGGCTTGGCGCCCCAGGAAGGCGGCAGGCCGGCTTCGTTCGGGATAATCCAGATCTGGAAAATCTTGGTCGGCGTTGCCTCCAGGTTGTATTCGCTGTGGGCAATTCCGGTGCCAGCGCTCATGACCTGCACATCGCCGGCCTCGGTGCGACCTTTGTTGCCAAGGTTGTCGGCATGGCTGATAGCACCTTCACGCACATAGGTAATGATCTCCATGTCGCGGTGCGAGTGCTGCGGGAAGCCGGTGCCGGGGGCGATGATGTCGTCGTTCCAAACCCGCAAGTTGCCCCAGTGCATACGCTTGGGATCATGGTATTGCGCAAATGAAAAATGGTGATGGGCGTCAAGCCAGCCATGGTGGGCGCCGCCCAGGGCGTTGAAAGGTCGAAGTTCAAGCATGATCGTCTCCTGTTGATGGCGCCCATGATCCAACAGGCCATGATCGATAAAAAGCGTAAAAAATGCCTGATTCCTATCGATGGGTTAGATTGATTACCGGCGTTTTGACTTTCACTTCATCGCCTAACTGCATGACGGTAAAGCAATTGGCTGGAACTGAACGGCGATTCCGGCGACCATGGCGCACTTGTTGAAACCCAGCTCATCGCAGGAGTCCGCGTGCCGCAACAACAGCCTGATTTGCCCCCTGAACTGCGACCTATCGCCGAAATGCCGTTGTTCAAACGCCTGGCGGCGCGCCTGTTTGGCCACGGCCTGACCCGCTTGCGCGCCCAGCACCGGTTTTCCTGGTTGCATGGGCAGGCGGACGGTTTCCGCAGCGGCCATGAGGCTGGCGTGGAGTACGGTTACCGCGAGGGCAAGGCCGACGGCATCGAGGAAGGCCGGCAAGTCCTGCTGATCCGCGACTTCCGACCGCAAGAACATCGTGCGCCGGGGGTGGACGACAGCCTGTTCGACGATTGGCGCCTGCCGCTGACCGCCGAGATCAAAAAGCGCATCAAGGCCGACGTGGCCCGCCTGCTGCCGGCCCACGCGCAGCCCAGCGCGGCGCAATGGAAGATGATTTTCAGCGATACGCCGTCGACTTCGGTGATTGCTGGCGCCGGCGCCGGTAAATCCACCTCGTTGGTGCTGCGGATTTTGCTGCTCACCCACTACCTGGGCTTCGAGCTGAGTTCGATGACGGTGGTGACCTTCACCCGCGAGTCGCGCAAAGACTTCGTCAACAAGCTCATGGAAATTCTCAGCCTGTGGGGCCAACCCCTTGGTCTGAAAGAGGCCCAGGCGGTGGTGCGTACCTTTCACTCACGCATCCTGCCCATGGTGCGCAGCTTGCCGGGTTTTGAACGCCTGCAGGCGTTCGAGAACCTCAGCAGCGGTTTCGAGGATGCCGACAGCAACCCGTTCGACCTGCGCATCAGCGATGCCCAGCGCCAGCAGATGAATGCCTGCTACCACCAGCTGCATGGCTGCCATGCACGGTTCCGCGAGCTGATTACCCCGTTGGCTCGCCAAGGCTTGCAACTGCGGGAGTTGGAGCGAGATCACCCGGATGTGCAAAAGCGCATGGCGGTGACCGAGCTGGCCGCCAAGCGCGACGAAGAACTCTGTGATGTGATCGAAGACCTGTGGTTTCGCGCCGGTGCCTGGCCGATCAAAGGCATTGAGCCCAGCCGCCAGACCTTTGAAATCAATGGCGCGCAATTTCACTGCCACGGCTATATCCCGGAGTTGGATGCCTGGGTGGTGCTGGGCTTCGATGCGCGGGAAAACCCTCAGATCACCCGCCCCAATGCGAAACTGTCGGTGCGTGCCGAGTGGGCAGTCAAGCGCACCCTGTTTCAAGCTTTCTGCCGTAAACCATTGATATGGCTGGATAGTTACGAGTCATCAAAGCGCATGCTCAGCAGTCTGGCCGGTGATGCCAGCGCAGGGCCCGGGTTTGATTACAAGGTAAAGGGCGAGCTGGCCTCTGCACCCTTGCTGGACAGTTTTGTGATGGCCGCCGGGTTTATCGAAAACCTCGGGCTGGACGTACCCACGGCTGTCGGCCAGATGAGTTTCGCCAAGGACGACCCGGACCGCTTGTTCTTTGAGGCCCTGAGCATTTTCTGGAAAGCCCTGGAAGATCATCTGCTCGATCAAACCCCGCCGATCATGACCTATAACCGCATGTTCTCGCTGTTCGGCGAAAACACCCCGGAAAACCTCAAGCTGCTCAGCGACCCGCTGCTGCGACCGATGTCGCACCTGATGATCGATGAATTCCAGGACGTCTCGCCGCAGATCGTGTCATGGATCCGCGCCAGCCTGCGCGAAATCCGCAGCCGTGGGCCGGCGATGCATGTGGGCCGTGGAGCCCAGCGTTCGTCCTTGCTGTGCGTGGGGGACGACTGGCAGTCGATCTACGGATGGCGCGGCAGCTCGCCCAAGTATTTCATGGCGTTCAACCAGGAGTTCCCGTCGCCGAGCACCACCCGCGTGATGTTGAGCGAAAACTACCGTAGCCATCAGCACATCATTGATGCGGCCGAGCACATCGTGCGTGCGGCGCCGGCGATCCCTGGCAAGAAGGCCAAGGCCGGCGGGACGCCCAAGGCTCTGGTGCCGGTTACTGTGCTGGAGCGGGACGACACTGCACTGGGTCGACAGCTGCTCGAACATTACCAAAGGGGCGATTCGATATTAATGCTGTATCGAAAAAGCAGCGATAAGCTATTGATACAAGAGCATATTCAGCCAGCAGTTAATGTGGATTCTAGCTTGCCGCCCGACGCGCGAAGGTTGAAACAACTGACCTATCACAGCGCCAAGGGCCTGCAAGCGGATGCGGTGTTCCTGCTCGGGGATTGCCAGCATGTGACCAGCTCGCCTTACAAGAACCAGGTGTATCGCATGGCGGGCCTGGGCAAGGACGGCGACAGCGAACCCTATGACACCGCGCAAAAAGACGAGGTGCTACGCCTGGCCTACGTCGGCATTACCCGAGCGGTGAGCCACTGCTATTGGTATGTGGAAAAGCCCGAAGGCCAAGCGGTGAACGTGCCAAAGGCGTCGGAGCGGGTCGATGGCAAGAAAGCGTTTTTCGACGACAGACGCGGCTGACGATTGAATACTGTCCCAATGTGGGAGGGGCCGAGCCCCCACCCATATTAGTTATCCGGGATCTGTTTCAGGCCCGCAGCGACAACGGCGGCACAAACGACGCCAGCTCGTCCTCCACCGCCTCGATGATGCGCTCCACATCCGCGGCATTCATCACCGTAGCGCAGGGGATGCCGGCTATCGCAATCAAGGTCTCGCCACTGGCGCGGTCGAACAGGCGGGCAACCATGCTGCCCGGCGCATCCATGCTGCCCTCGAAGCCCATCGGATGAAAATGCCAGCGCATCAACTGGCAGGCATTGGGGAACGTCACTTTATTCATGTTGCCCACCTTGTACATTGAGCGCTTCCTTTAGCTCGCGGCAGGGGGCCATGACCGTCACTGGTCGTGGCATCGAAGAGCCTCAAAAATAGCATTCGTTCGCAAGTCCCTGGTGACTTATTTCGCCCCGTTCGGCGGTTGTTTTCGGTTCACTTGACATGGGTCATGGCCTACAAAAAACTAGGCAAAAGGCCATTAGTCAGAAGTTCCAATCGACCATTGAAGGCGCCGGCAAAATTCGGCAATCTCCAGGGTTTACCCGCCGCAGAGTTTTTCATGCCTGACATCGCCCCGGACGATGATTGCCAGCACACCCGCGCCACCGGCGACCTGGTGTTGCGCCACCACCTGTGTTGGCGTCATCGCGACCTTGAGGGGGTGATGTCTTACTACCACCCGGATATCCAGTACCACGATTTCTTCCAGAACCGTGTCATCGGTTTCGCCGAGTTGCGTGAGTACCTGCAAGCCAGCATGCCGCGTGCCGCCGATGAAGCGATTGAGCACACCGACCGCATCCGCGCCGATGGCGACACGGCGTTTATCCAGTACCGCATCACCTTGCGCGGCAGCCAGGGCCTGGTGTCGTTTCGTACCAGCGAGGCCATTACTGTGCGCGATGGGCTGATCTGGCGCGTCAATGAGTACGCATCCCTGGTGCACGAGCAGCCGACCCAGGCGATGCGCCCCACGGTCAGCCGCCTGGGCCTGTCGCCCCAGCAATTGGGGCATATGGCCAATGACCTGCAGCAATACTTCGAACTCAAACAACCTTATCTGGACCCGGAGCTGGACTTGCAGCGGGTTGCCAAGGAATGCGGCTACAGTCGCAATCAGATTTCCTATTTGCTCAACCAGGTGCTGGGGCAGAGCTTCTACCGCTACGTCAACCAGGCGCGGCTTCAGCATTTGCTGGCCGCGCTGGACACTGCAGCGCCGCCGATCAAGGTCGATGACCTGGCCTTCGCCGCCGGTTTCAACTCGCTGTCGGCGTTCTACAGCGCATTTCGTCAACACACCGGCCAATCGCCCAAGGCCTACGTCAAACAAATTTCCCTGCGTGCACGCGCGCAAGACAGCCCCTGACACCGCGCTCTAGGATCCAGCCTATCGAAACGAGGTAGGGGAGCTTGGCATGCCGGCATGGCGCAATATCAGTTTATGGATGGACCGGCTGGACGACCCGCTGGTGGCGCGGCCGTCGCTTGAGCATGACCTGGACGTCAATGTGGCCATTATCGGCGCCGGGTATACCGGCCTATGGACCGCCTATTACCTGAAGCGCCAGGCGCCTGAGCTGAACATCGCGATTATCGAAGCGCAAACCGCAGGTTTTGGCGCGTCAGGCCGCAATGGTGGCTGGCTGATGGGCAACCTGCTGGGCGAAGACCGCCTGCTGGCCGGCCTGGCGCCCGAGCAGCGCCGCGCCTCGTTTGACCTGTTGCACGGCATTCCCGATGAAGTCGCCCAAGTGCTGGCCCGTGAAGGCATCGACTGCGACTACCGCAAGGGCGGCGCCCTGTACTGTGCCGCGCGCTACCCCGAGCAGGAAGGTAGCCTGCGCCGCTACCTGGCCAAGCTCTATGCCCAGGGCCTCACCGAAGACGATTATCGCTGGCTGAGCCCGCAACAACTGGCCGAGCAGATCCGCATCGCCAAGCCCTATGGCGGTATCTATGCACCCCACGTCGCAACCATCAACCCCGCCAAACTGGTGCGTGGCCTGGCGCGGGTGGTAGAGCGCATGGGTGTGACGATTTATGAAAACAGCCCCGTCACCCGTTGGCAGTCCGGCCGCGTGCGCACGGCCAAGGCGACTGCGCGCGCGGCGTGGGTGGTGCCGGCCGTGGAAGGGTATGCCAATACATTGCCAACCCTGGGGCGCTACCAGCTGCCCGTGCAAAGCCTGATTGTCGCCACCGAACCGCTCCCCGCCAGCACCTGGGATGAAATTGGCCTGAACCACGGGCAGGCCTTTGGCGAAAGCAGTCGCCAGGTGACGTACGGCCAGCGTTCGGCGGACGACCGCCTGGTGTTCGGTGCGCGCGGTGGTTATCAGTTCGCCGGCAAGCTGCGCCACAACTTCGATTTGACCGACAGCGAAGTGGAGCTGCGTCGCTACTTGTTTGGCGAACTGTTCCCACAGCTGAAAAACGTGCGAATCAGTCACTCCTGGGGCGGCAACCTGGGCATGTCGCGTAATTTCCGTCCCCATATGCTGTGTGACCACACGTCCGGCATCGCGCTGTCGGGTGGTTATGGCGGGGAGGGCGTGGGTGCCAGCAACCTGGGTGGCCGCACCCTGGCTGACCTGATCCTGGGACGCGATACGCCGCTAACCACGCAGCCGTGGGTGATCCGCGACCGCGGCCTGGAGGCGCTCAAGGCCTGGGAGCCCGAACCCTGCCGCTGGCTGGGCTACAACGCGATCATTCGCAGTTTCGTCCATGAAGACCAGGTGCTCGCCAACCCCAACAGTGCCCCGTGGCGGCGCAAGTTGGCGACTGGCATGGCCGAGTTCATGGAAGGTTTCATGCACTAAGTCGTTTCACTCACACGGGAAAACCCATGAGCATCACTCAATTCAAAGACGCGCTGAATGCCCTTTTGCCGGACGCCGCGCCGGTGGCCGTACCCTTGGGCGACCCCATCGCCGTGGCCTCGACCCTGAGCGTGGAGCGCAACGACGGCGTCGAAACCGGCATCTGGGAATGCACCCCAGGTCGCTGGCGTCGGCAAATCAAATCCCAGGAGTTCTGCCACTTTATCCAGGGCCGCTGCACCTTCACGCCCGACACCGGTGAAGCCGTTCACATAGAAGCCGGCGACGCACTGATGTTGCCGGCCAACAGCACCGGAATCTGGGACATCCAGGAAACCGTGCGCAAGACCTACGTATTGATCCTGTAACGCTTTGATCCTTGATCGCCTGCCATAAAAACAGCCCTAAAACCGCCAGGAAATCGAACCATGAAAGCCATTGCCCTGTTGCCCTTGATGTTGGTGGCCTCTATCAGCCAGGCCGCCGAGACGGTGAAGATCTACAACTGGTCGGACTACATTGCGCCGGACACCACCAAGAACTTCCAGAAAGAAACCGGCATCGGTTTCACCTATGACGTGTACGACAGCAACGAAACCCTCGACGGCAAGTTGATGACCGGAAAATCGGGCTACGACGTGGTGTTCCCGTCCAACCACTTCATGGCTCGCCAGATTCAGGGCCGCGCACTGAAAAAACTCGATAAGAGCCAATTGCCCAACTGGAAAAACCTCAACCCGGTGTTGCTCAAGGCCCTGGAAAACAATGACCCGGGCAATGCCCACGGCTTCCCGTACCTGTGGGGCAGCACCGGCATCGGCTACAACATCGACAAGGTCAGAGCGGTATTGGGGGATAACGCGCCCGTCGATTCCTGGGACCTGATCTTCAAGCCCGAGAACATGGCCAAGTTGCAGAAATGCGGGGTGGCGATCCTCGACAATGGCCCGGAGTTGCTGCCTGCCGCGCTGAACTACCTGGGCTTGCCGCACCACAGCAAGAAGGCCGAGGACTACAAAAAGGCTGAAGAGCTGCTGATGAAAGTGCGGCCTTATGTGGCGTACTTCCACTCCTCCAAATACACCGCGGACCTCGCCAACGGTGATATCTGCGTGGCGGTCGGCTTCTCCGGCGACATCCTGCAGGCCGAAAGCCGCGCCAAAGAAGCCAAGAACGGGGTGAACATCGGCTACAACATTCCCAAGGAAGGCGCCGCGATCTGGTTCGACATGGTCGCCATGCCCGCCGACGCCCCCAACGAAAAAGCCGGTTACGCCTTCATGAACTACCTGCTGCGCCCGGAAGTGATGGCCAACATTACCAATTACGTGCATTACGCCAATGGCAACCAGGCCGCCGACAGCCTGGTAGACCCGGCGATCAAGGCTGACACCAAGGTTTACCCAAGCCCCGAGATGATGGGCAAGCTGTTTGCGCTGGAAGCGATGCCACTGAACATCGACCGGGTTCGCACGCGGGTGTGGAACACCATTCGTACCGGGCGTTGAAAGCCAGGTTCAGAACGCTTGAACTGCCCCGGCTGTCTGTACCGGTAATAGGGGACAACACTCAATAATAAGTTGGGTAGTGGCTGTTTAATGTTGCTAATGACACCGTGACAATATATTGGATCCATTAATCAAGTAAGCCGCCCAACTTGGGCGGCTTTACCACTATTTAATATTTAAATAAGGGGTACAGTCTTTTTTCGGACAAATTCAAGTTCCCCCAACAGATACGGCCTCGCAAATAGATAAGTTGTTTGCGCGCGTATTTTTACCCGAGAAATAGATGTAGACGATTGATTTCAAGTTGTGTCAGTTTTCTTACGCCTTCAAAAGAGGCGAGTGATAGGACGATCTCGCCCGCGAGGTTCCTATCGATCAAAGACTGATGCACTTGCAAACAAGGAAGTACGTTTATGTCAAAAGTAAAAGACAAGGCTATCGTGTCGGCGGCGCAAGCCAGCACCGCTTACTCGCAAATCGATAGCTTCAGCCATTTGTATGACCGTGGCGGCAACCTCACGGTCAATGGCAAACCGTCCTATACCGTGGACCAGGCAGCCACTCAGCTGCTGCGTGACGGCGCCGCGTACCGGGACTTTGATGGCAATGGCAAGATCGATCTGACTTACACCTTCCTGACCTCGGCCTCCTCGAGCACCATGAACAAACATGGCATCTCGGGCTTCAGCCAGTTCAGCGCCCAGCAGAAAGCCCAGGCCGTGCTGGCCATGCAATCCTGGTCGGATGTGGCCAACGTGACCTTTACCGAAAAGGCCACCGGTGGCGACGCGCACATGACCTTCGGCAACTACAGCGGTGGCCAGGATGGCGCTGCGGCCTTCGCCTACCTGCCCGGCACCGGCGCAGGCTACGACGGCACCTCGTGGTACCTGACCAACAGCAGCTACACGCCAAACAAAACCCCGGACCTCAACAACTACGGCCGGCAGACCCTGACCCACGAAATCGGCCACACCCTGGGCCTGGCTCACCCTGGCGACTACAACGCCGGGAACGGCAACCCGACCTACAACGACGCGACCTATGGACAGGACACGCGCGGTTACAGCGTCATGAGTTACTGGAGCGAGAGCAACACCAACCAGAACTTCAGCAAGGGCGGGGTCGAAGCCTACGCGTCCGGCCCGCTGCTGGACGATATCGCCGCGATCCAGAAGCTCTACGGCGCCAACTACAACACCCGCGCCGGCGACACCACCTACGGCTTCAACTCCAACACCGGGCGTGATTTCCTCAGCGCCACCTCCAATGCCGACAAGCTGGTGTTCTCGGTGTGGGACGGTGGCGGCAACGACACCCTGGACTTCTCCGGTTTTACCCAGAACCAGAAGATCAACCTCAATGAAGCGTCGTTCTCCGACGTTGGCGGCCTGGTGGGCAACGTGTCCATCGCCAAAGGCGTGACCATCGAGAACGCCTTCGGCGGCGCGGGCAACGACCTGATCATCGGCAATAACGCCGCCAACGTGATCAAGGGCGGGGCCGGCAACGACCTCATCTACGGCGGTGGTGGGGCAGACCAGCTGTGGGGCGGCGCGGGCAACGACACCTTTGTGTTCGGCGCCAGTTCCGATTCCAAGCCGGGTGCGGCGGACAAGATCTTTGACTTTACCTCGGGTTCGGACAAGATCGACCTCAGCGGCATCACCAAAGGCGCGGGCCTGACCTTCGTCAATGCGTTTACCGGGCATGCTGGCGATGCTGTACTGACCTACGCGGCAGGGACCAACCTGGGTACCTTGGCGGTGGACTTCTCCGGGCACGGCGTGGCGGATTTCCTCGTCACCACCGTTGGCCAGGCGGCCGTCAGCGACATCGTGGCGTGATGTAAAAGCGCGGCGTCTCGGCGCCGCGCTTCCAGGCGGGAGCGTGAAATGCAGCGTTTTTTTCAACTGATCGCCTGCGTTATGCAGGTGATGTTCGTATCGGCAGGAGCCCACGCAATGGCGAGCAGTCTTGTATTACCTTCCAACGCGCAATTGGCCGGGCATTGGCAGTTGCTCCAGGCCGGCCAGGTGTGTGCGCTGGACTTGTTGGAACAGGCGAATGCCTTGGCTGGCGATGTGGCGTGCGCCGAGCAATGGCTGGGCGCCAAGCCCCTGACCTGGTCGCCGACGCCGGACGGCATCTGGCTGATGAATGCCGAAGGCAGTGGGATTACCCACCTCAATCGGCAGAAAGAAGGCGAGTACAAAGGTCGCACACCCAGTGGCCTTGAAGTTGTATTGCAACGCACACCTTAGTTGTTCGTTATACGCCTATAACTCGATTTTAATAGTTGGCCGCTCCGTTGTCGGGGCTGGGGCAACTATTGCCCGTCATTCGCTCAGAGAAGATCAAAAGATATGGCGAAGTCCCAGGCCGTGGCGCCCTTATTCAAGGCGCTGGGCGAATACAAGAGCATTCTGATCAGCATTGGCTGCTTCACGGCGTTAATTAACCTGTTGATGCTGGTGCCCTCGATTTACATGCTGCAAGTGTATGACCGCGTGCTGTCCTCCCAGAATGAAACCACCCTGGTGATGTTGACGTTGATGGTCGTGGGGTTCTTTGCATTTATCGGCACGCTGGAAGTCATTCGCAGTTTTATCGTGATCCGTATCGGCAGCCAGTTAGAGCGGCGTTTCAACTTGCGCGTGTACAAGGCCGCGTTTGAACGCAACCTGCAGCGCGGCCAGGGGCACGCAGGGCAATCGCTGGGCGACTTGACCCATATCCGCCAATTCATCACCGGGCCTGCGCTGTTCGCGTTTTTTGATGCGCCGTGGTTTCCCATCTACCTGTTGGTGATTTTCCTGTTCAACCTGTGGCTGGGCGTACTGGCCACGGCGGGGGCGGTGCTGTTGATCGCCTTGGCGTGCCTCAACGAATACCTGACCAAAAAACCTTTGGGCGAGGCCAGCGGTTTCTCCCAGCAATCGACCCAGTTGGCCACCAGCCATTTGCACAACGCCGAGACCATCCAGGCCATGGGCATGCTCGGCGCGCTGCGCCAGCGCTGGTTTGCCGTGCATTCGCAGTTCCTCAGCTTGCAAAACACGGCCAGCGACACCGGCTCGGTGATTACCTCGCTGAGCAAGTCCCTGAGGCTGTGCCTGCAATCGCTGGTGTTGGGCCTGGGCGCATGGCTGGTAATCCGCGGCGATATGACCGCCGGGATGATGATCGCCGGTTCGATCCTGATGGGCCGCGTGCTCAGCCCCATCGACCAGCTGATTGCAGTGTGGAAGCAATGGAGTTCGGCCAAGCTGGCCTACCAGCGCCTGGATGACTTGCTGCGCGAGTTCCCGCCGGACGTCGAGCCGATGAAATTGCCGGCGCCCAACGGCCAGGTCAGTTTTGAACAGGTCAGCGCGGGCCCGCCTGGGCGGCGTGCGGCGACGCTGCATCAGGTCAGTTTCGCCCTCGGCGCCGGCGAAGTGCTCGGCGTGCTCGGCGCTTCGGGCTCCGGCAAATCCACCCTGGCCCGCGTGTTGGTGGGCGTGTGGCCGACCCTGGCCGGCACCGTGCGCCTGGACGGCGCGGACATCCATCGCTGGGACCGCGATGACCTTGGCCCGCATATCGGCTATTTGCCCCAGGACATCGAACTGTTCAGCGGCAGCATCGCTGACAACATCGCACGCTTTACCGACGCCGACCCGGCATTAGTCGTGAAGGCCGCGCAACAGGCCGGTGTGCATGAGCTGATTCTGCGCCTGCCCCAAGGCTACGACACGCTGCTGGGCGACAACGGCGGCGGCCTGTCCGGTGGCCAGAAACAACGGGTGGCCCTGGCGCGCGCGTTGTACGGCGGGCCACGCCTGATCGTGCTGGATGAGCCCAACTCCAACCTCGACACCGTCGGTGAAGCGGCACTCGCCAGTGCCATCGTGCAGATGAAAGCCCAGGGCAGCAGCGTGGTGCTGGTGACCCATCGCTCCTCGGCACTGGCCCAGGCCGACAAGTTGCTGGTGCTCAACGAAGGGCGCTTGCAGGCCTTCGGGCCCAGCCAGGAAGTGCTGCGCGCGTTGTCCGGCCAGCAGGAAGCACCGAAGGAAGCACCTAGGGAAAAGCCCGGTGTGAGTTTCAGTCGTCAGTACCAAGCCGGAAGGAATCCAGGCGCATGAGCAGTATCACTCCAGAACCCCTTGTTAAAGAGCACGACGCGCGGTTCTTCGTGCGCATGGGCTGGTTGCTGACGGTAGTCGGCGCCGGCGGGTTTTTCCTGTGGGCCAGCCTGGCGCCACTCGACCAGGGCATTCCGGTGCAGGGCACGGTGGTGGTCTCGGGCAAACGCAAGGCGGTGCAGACCTTCAGCCCCGGCGTGGTCAGCCGGATTCTGGTCAAGGAAGGCGAAATGGTTAAGCAGGGCCAGCCACTGTTTCGGCTTGACCAGACCCAGAACCAGGCCGATGTGCAGTCGCTGCAGGCCCAGTACCGCATGGCCTGGGCCAGCGTCGCGCGCTGGCAGAGCGAGCGTGACAACCGCGCGAGCATCGTTTTTCCGGCCGAGTTGAGCGCCAGCCCGGACCCGGCGCTGGCCCTGGTGTTGGAAGGCCAACGCCAGCTGTTCAGCAGCCGCCGCGAAGCCTTCGCCCGTGAACAGGCGGGAATTCGCGCGAACATCGACGGCGCCACCGCGCAACTCGGTGGCATGCGCCGCGCGCGTACTGACCTGACGGCTCAAGCCCAGTCACTGCGCGATCAACTGAGTAACCTGCAACCTTTGGCCGATAACGGCTACATCCCGCGCAACCGGCTGATGGAGTACCAGCGCCAGCTGTCCCAGGTGCAGCAGGACCTGGCGCAGAACACCGGCGAAAGCGGCCGGGTGGAGCAGGGCATCCTCGAATCACGCTTGAAATTGCAGCAGCACAGCGAGGAATACCAGAAGGAAGTGCGCAGCCAGCTGGCCGACGCGCAGTTGCGCAGCCTGACCCTGGAACAGCAACTGACCTCCGCCGGGTTCGACCTGCAGCACAGCGAAATCAACGCGCCGGCCGATGGCATTGCGGTCAACCTCGCGGTACACACCGAAGGCGCCGTGGTGCGCGCCGGTGAAACCCTGTTGGAAATCGTGCCCCAAGGCACGCGGCTGGAGGTGGAAGGGCACCTGCCGGTGCACCTGGTGGACAAGGTCGGCACGCACTTGCCGGTCGATATCCTGTTCACCGCCTTCAACCAGAGCCGCACGCCACGGGTACCCGGCGAGGTCAGCCTGATCTCGGCCGACCAGATGCTCGATGAAAAAACCGGCGCGCCGTACTACGTGCTGCGCACCACGGTCAGTGAGGCGGCGTTGGAACAACTCCACGGCCTGGTGATCAAGCCCGGCATGCCCGCCGAGATGTTCGTGCGCACCGGCGAACGCTCGCTGCTCAACTACCTGTTCAAGCCGCTGCTGGATCGCGCCGGCTCCGCGTTGACCGAGGAATGAGCATGAAACCGCTGCTCATTGCCTTGCTTTTCAGCTGCGCCAGCGCCCAGGCCGCCATGGGCCCGTTCGACGTCTACGAACAGGCGCTGCGCAACGACCCGGTATTTCTCGGCGCCATCAAGGAACGCGACGCCGGCCTGGAAAACCGCACCATCGGCCGCGCGGGCCTGCTGCCCAAGCTGTCGTACAACTACAACAAGGGCCGCAACAATTCCCAGGCCACCTTGCCCGACGGCCGCGGCGGCAGTTATCACGACGATCGCAACTACAACAGCTACGGCTCGACCTTCAGCCTGCAACAGCCGCTGTTCGACTACGAGGCCTACGCCAACTACCGCAAAGGCGTGGCCCAGGCGCTGTTCGCCGATGAAAGCTTTCGCGACAAGAGCCAGGCGCTGCTGGTGCGGGTACTGACCTACTACACCCAGGCGCTGTTTGCCCAGGACCAGATCGACATCGCCCGCGCCAAGAAAAAAGCCTTCGAGCAGCAGTTCCAGCAGAACCAGCATCTGTTTCAGCAAGGCGAGGGCACGCGCACGGACATTCTGGAAGCCGAGTCGCGTTATGAGCTGGCGACGGCCGAAGAGATCGAGGCCCTGGATGAACAGGACGCCTCCCTGCGCGAGCTGGGCGCGTTGATCGGCGTGCAAAGCGTCAACATCAACGACCTGGCGCCGCTTAACCAGGGCTTTGCCGCGTTCACCCTGACCCCGGCCAACTACGACACCTGGCATGAACTGGCGCTCAGCAATAACCCGACGCTGGCCTCCCAGCGCCAGGCCCTGGAAGTGGCGCGTTATGAAGTAGAGCGCAACCGCGCCGGGCACCTGCCTAAAATCACCGCGTACGCGAGCTCGCGTCAGCAGGAGTCCGACAGCGGCAACACCTACAACCAGCGCTACGACACCAACACCATTGGCGTCGAAGTCAGCCTGCCGCTGTATGCCGGTGGCGGTATTTCCGCCTCCACGCGCCAGGCCAGCCGTGCGATGGAACAGGCCGAGTACGAACTGGAAGGCAAGACCCGGGAAACCCTGATCGAATTGCGCCGGCAATTCAGCGCCTGCCTGTCGGGGGTGAGCAAATTGCGCGCGTACCAGAAGGCCTTGGCCTCGGCCGAAGCGCTGGTGGTGTCGACCAGGCAGAGCATCCTCGGCGGCGAGCGAGTCAACCTCGACGCGCTGAATGCCGAGCAGCAGCTCTACAGCACCCGCCGTGACCTGGCCCAGGCGCGTTATGACTATTTGATGGCCTGGACCAAGTTGCATTACTACGCCGGGAACTTGCGCGATACAGACCTGGCGAAAGTGGATGAGGCGTTTGGGCCCGCACCGCACTGATTCCTTTCTCGACCATTCCAACAACAAGAGAGGCAATACCATGGGTGTGTTTGACTATAAAAATCTTGGGGCCGAGGGCTCCAAAGCGTTGTTCGCCGATGCGATGGCGATCACTTTGTATACCTATCACAACCTGGATAACGGCTTTGCCGTGGGCTATCAGCACAACGGTCTGGGGCTTGGGTTACCGGCGACGTTGGTCGGTGCGCTGCTGGGCAGCACGGATTCCCAGGGTGTGATCCCCGGCATCCCCTGGAACCCCGACTCGGAAAAGGCCGCGCTGGACGCTGTGCAGAAAGCCGGTTGGACGCCCATCAGCGCCGGCACCCTGGGCTATGCCGGCAAGGTCGACGCGCGCGGCACCTTCTTTGGCGAAAAGGCCGGCTACACCACGGCCCAGGTCGAGGTGCTGGGCAAGTACGATGGCGCCGGCAAGCTGCTGGAAATCGGTATCGGTTTTCGCGGCACCTCGGGCCCGCGGGAAAGCCTGATCAGCGATTCGATCGGCGACCTGGTCAGTGACTTGCTCGCGGCGCTGGGGCCCAAGGATTACGCGAAGAATTACGCCGGCGAAGCGTTTGGCGGCTTGCTCAAAAGTATCGCCGAGTATGCCGGTGCGCAGGGCCTGAGCGGCACGGATGTAGTGGTCAGCGGCCACAGCCTCGGAGGCCTGGCGGTGAACAGCCTGGCTGACTTGAGCACCGCCAAGTGGGGCGGCTTCTACAAGGACGCCAACTACGTGGCGTATGCCTCGCCCACCCAGAGTGCCGGCGACAAGGTGCTGAATATCGGCTATGAAAATGACCCGGTGTTCCGCGCGCTGGACGGCTCATCCGTCAACCTGTCGTCACTCGGCGTGCACGACAAGCCGCACGAGTCGACCACCGATAACATCGTCAGCTTCAACGACCACTACGCCTCGACGCTGTGGAATGTAATGCCGTTTTCCATCGTCAACCTGCCGACCTGGGTCTCGCATCTGCCCACCGCGTATGGCGATGGCATGACGCGCATCCTGGCGTCCGGGTTCTACGAGCAGATGACCCGCGATTCGACGATTATCGTCGCCAACCTGTCCGACCCGGCGCGCGCCAGCACCTGGGTGCAGGACCTCAATCGCAACGCCGAGCCGCACAAGGGCAATACCTTCATCATCGGCAGTGACGGCAATGACCTGATCCAGGGTGGCAAGGGCGCGGACTTTATCGAAGGCGGCAAGGGCAATGACACGATCCGCGACAGCAGCGGGCATAACACCTTTTTGTTCAGCGGGCATTTTGGCCAGGATCGGCTGATTGGCTATCAGCCCACGGACAAGCTGGTGTTCAAGGATGTGCAGGGGCGTGTGGATTACCGTGAGCACGGCGGGGATACGGTGATCAGCGTGGGAGGGGATTCGGTGACGTTGGTCGGTGTGAGTGGCTGGTCGGGGGAAGGCCTTACGATCAGTTGAGGATTGAATGCAATCCGAATGTGGGAGGGGGCTTGCCGCCTCCCACAGTTGATCGAGATCAGTCTTCCTTGCGGACCGTGGCCACATCGTCGGCCTTCACGCGGATGCGTTTGCCGGCAATGTCGGTAAATTCGTAGAAACCGTCGGCGGTCTTGGTTTTTGGGTTGTCCTTGGTCAGATACTGCGTGCCATTTTGCAATGTCACTACGGTTTGCGTCGCGCAACCGGCCAATACCAGAAAAGTGAGTGCAACCAGTGGCAGACCCAAATTCTTCATGTTCATAACCCTTACCGTTAACCCTGAAAAATCCCACACACGGGGCGTGGGCCGCAAATGTTACGCCATCGACTCACCCATCTGATCACTTTTATATAAAAAGTTGCCTGCGCCATTTATCTATTAGCGATTGCAACAAGGCTTTTGCGGCGGCACTCTGTATGCATAAACAGTATTTGATCACTGCGTACCATGGCCAATTCCCTCGAAGACCCGCTCTATTACCTGCATAACTTCCGTCAGGTCCTGCATTGGCTGGGGCAACGCTATGCCGATCTGCTGGATCCTGACGAAGAGCATTTCATTCAGCAATTTGACAGCTTGCCGCAGGCTTCCCAGGCCTTGCTGGTGCGCATGGTGATGCGCAAGGGCGCGCATTTTCGGGCGGGCAAACTCAATTACCTGGAGATCGGTTGCCCCTACGCCGCTGCCGAGCCGTTGCTGGCACTGGGCTGGGTTGACGCGCAATGCCTGCTGGCCTTTGACGAGGTGTTCGGGTTGCTGCAAAAGGGCGAGATCCTCGCTGCATTCAAACCCTGGATCGACCAGCCCAAAGGCAAGAAAGCCGACTGGCTGGAGGGCTTGGCGGCACAGTTCACCGAAATGCGCAGCTTTGCGCGGTGGTGCCCTGAGCTTGCCGATACGCTGTACAGCCTCACCGTCATGCAATTGTGCGACCGCCTGCGGCTGATGTTTTTCGGCAACCTGCACCAGGACTGGTCCGAGTTTGTGCTGGCCGACCTTGGCATCTACACCTACGAAAAGGTCGAGTTCGGCGCCGAGTCCCGTGGCTTGCGCAGCCGTGATGACGTGCATGGTTTTTTGTTCCTGCACCAGTGCCAACAGGCCTTCGACAGCGGCGAGGCGCTGGAGGATGTGCTCGCGCACGTGGCAGCGCTGAGCACCGACAACCCCTGGCTGGAAAAACGCCGGGCCAAGCTTTTGTTCCAGATTGGCCAGTATTGCGAGCGCAGCGCCGAATTGGACCTGGCGCAGCGGATCTACCGCACCTGCGCTTACCCCGGCGCCCGCGCGCGGCTGATCCGCGTGCTCGAGCGCCAGGCGGATTACGCCCAGGCCATGGCGCTGGCGACTGCCGCGCAACAGGCGCCGGAAAGCCCCGCCGAGCAACAACACCTGTTGCGCGTCGTGCCACGCCTGCGGCGAAAATTAGGCGAGCCGGCATTGCCCAAGGCCAAACCCCGGGAAGTCACGCGCCTGGACCTTGCCCTCAGGTTGCCGGAGCCGTTGATGTCAGTCGAATACTGCGTACAGGCGCACCTGAGCGAGCCTGACGCGCCGGTGCATTATGTCGAAAACGGCCTGATCAATTCATTGTTTGGCCTGCTGTGCTGGGAGGCGATCTTCGCGCCGTTGCCGGGTTCGTTTTTCCACCCGTTCCAGCGCGGGCCGGCGGACCTGCACAGCGAAGATTTCCATCAGCGCCGTGCGCCGCTGTTTGCCGCGTGTTTCGAGCAACTGCAGGACCAGCGCTACAAAACCACGATTCGCCAACGCTACAACGAAAAGTGGGGCATCCAATCGCCCTTCGTGTTCTGGAACCTGCTCGGTGAAGAACTGCTGGAACAGGCCCTGGAATGCCTGCCCGCCGACCACCTGCGCTACTGGTTCGAACGCCTGTTGCTGGATATCCGCGCCAACCGCACCGGCATGCCCGACCTGATCCAGTTCTGGCCGGCGCAAAAAACCTACCGGATGATCGAGGTCAAGGGCCCCGGCGATCGCCTGCAGGATAACCAGCTGCGTTGGCTGGAATTCTGCGGCGAATACCAGATGCCCGTCACCGTCTGCTATGTGCGCTGGGCGGAGCAACCGGCTTGAGCTACAGCGTGGCCGTGCGTGCACTGTGTGAGTTCACGGCCAAGGTCGGCGACCTGGACCTGCGCTTTACGCCGTCACCCAGCGCCCAGGAAGGTATTGTCGGGCATCGCACCGTCGCGTCACGGCGTAGCGCGCATTATCAGAACGAAGTCGCCCTGGAGGGCGAATACCAGCAACTCAAGGTGCGGGGCAGGGCGGACGGCTACGACCCCGACGCCAATCGCCTGGAAGAAGTGAAGACCTATCGCGGCGACCTCGATGCCCAGCCCGCCAACCATCGGCAACTGCATTGGGCCCAGGTCAAGGTGTACGGTTGGTTGATGTGCCAGAAGCTCGGCCTTACGGACATCAACCTGACACTGGTGTACTTCGATATCGTCGGCGAGGGCGAAACCCTGCTCCACCAGCACTTCCAGGCCGCCGAGCTGGAACCCTTCTTCAACCAGCAGTGTGCGCTGTTCCTCGGCTGGGCCCGCCTGGAAATGCAGCACCGCGAAGCACGTAACACGGCGGCGAAAAGCCTGAGTTTTCCGCATGCCGACTTTCGCCCCGGCCAGCGCACCCTTGCCGAATCGGTCTACAAAGCGGTCAGCACGGGCCGTTGCCTGATGGCGCAGGCGCCCACCGGGATCGGCAAGACCATCGGTACGATATTCCCGTTGCTCAAGGCCCTGGCGCCTCAGCAACTGGATAAGGTGTTCTTTCTCACCGCCAAGACCCCAGGACGCAAACTCGCCCTGGACGCCTCCCAGGTGCTGTTCAGCAGCAGCCCCGACCTGCCATTGCGCGTGCTGGAACTGGTCGCGCGGGACAAGGCCTGCGAACACCTGGACAAAGCCTGCCATGGCGACTCCTGCCCACTGGCCAAGGGCTTCTATGACCGATTGCCCGCCGCGCGGATCGCCGCCTCCAAAGTGCGTTTGCTGAACCAGCGCAACCTGCGTGACGTGGCCCTGGCCCATGACGTGTGCCCGTATTACCTGAGCCAGGAAATGGCGCGCTGGGCTGACGTGGTGGTCGCCGACTACAATTACTATTTCGACTTTGGCGCCATGCTGTTCGGTCTGGCCCAGCTCAACCAGTGGCGCGCCGCGGTGCTGGTGGACGAGGCCCACAACCTGGTGGAGCGCGCCCGTTCGATGTACAGCGCGAGCCTCGACCAGTACAGCCTCAAGACCCTGCGCGACAGCGCGCCCGAGGCGTTGAAGAAACCCTTGCAGCGCCTGAACCGCGAATGGAATGCGCTGCACAAGGACCAGCTCGCGCCTTACCAGGCCTATGCCGCGCGGCCGGAAAAACTCCTGCAGGCCCTGAGCCTGTGCGCCAGTGCCATGGGCGATTACTTCAACGACCACCCCGAGTCACTGGCCGGGGACCTGCAAGCCTTCTATTTTGAAGTGCTGCAATTTGCCAAGGTCGCCGAGCTGTTCAACGAGCACTTCATTTTCGATATCAGCAAGCGCCAGTTCAGTGGCAAGCGCAGCAGTTCCACGCTGTGTCTGCGCAACGTCGTGCCGGCCGAATTCATCCGCCCTCGGCTCACCGCAGCGCGCAGCAGCGTGTTGTTTTCCGCGACCTTGAGCCCGCGTCACTACTATGCCGACCTGCTGGGCGTGCCGGCGGATACCGCGTGGGTCGACGTGGAATCGCCGTTCAAGGCCGAGCAGCTGCGCGTGCGCATCGTTGATCAGGTCTCGACCCGGTTCGTGCACCGAGAAGCCTCGCTTGCGCCTATCGTCGAGCTGATCGCCGAGCAGTTCGCCCAGCAACCCGGCAACTACCTGGCGTTTTTTTCAAGCTTTGATTACCTGCAACAGGTTGCGCAATTGCTCGCCGAGCGCCACCCGCAGATCGCGCTATGGCAACAGTCGCGCGGTATGGCCGAGGCCGAGCGCCAGGCCTTTCTCGATCAGTTCACCGAGCACAGCCAGGGCGTCGGATTTGCCGTGCTCGGCGGCGCATTCGGCGAAGGCATCGACTTGCCTGGCGCGCGCTTGATCGGCGCGTTCATTGCCACCCTGGGCTTGCCGCAGTTGAACCCGGTCAACGAACAAATGAAAGCGCGCATGGGCGCGATCTTCGGCGCCGGCTACGACTACACCTACCTGTACCCCGGCATCCAGAAAGTGGTGCAGGCCGCCGGCCGGGTGATCCGCAGCCAGCAGGACCGCGGCGTGGTAATGTTGATTGATGACCGCTTCGGTGAAGCGCGGGTACGCCAGCTATTGCCACGTTGGTGGTCGCCGGCGACTACAGCGTGACGCCATCTACACAAGGAAGCCAGTGATGAACGCTATCGAGCAGTACAGGATCCAGGTCAACGGCATTGATTTGAGCGTGCACATCGCCGGCCCGCAGCACGGCCAGCCCATCTGGCTGCTCCACGGTTTCCCGGAGTGCTGGCACTCCTGGCGCGAGCAGATCCCCGTGTTGGCGGCGGCGGGTTATCGGGTGTTTGCCCCACAGATGCGCGGTTATGGGCAGTCGAGTTCGCCTGCAGATGTCGCCGACTATGACTTGCTGAGCCTTTGCGCGGATATCCAGCAGGCCATGGACCATTTTGGCCACGAGCAGGTGACGATGGTCGGCCATGACTGGGGCGCGGTGGTGGCCTGGCACCTGGCGCTGCTTGAGCCTGAACGGGTTACGCGGCTGATCACGATGTCAGTGCCGTTTGCCGGGCGTGCGCGCCGGCCGGTGATCGAGATTCTGCGGGAGCTGTACGCTGACCGCTTCAATTACATCGTGTATTTCCAGGAAGCGGGCGTGGCTGAGCAAGAGTTGAACGCCGATATCGAACGCACCCTGCGCCTGTTCATGCAGGACCAGGATGTGTTTCTGCAGAAAAAACCAGCCGCCGCCCGATTGTTTGAAGGCGCTGCGACGCCCGGCGCGTTGCCGTCATGGTGTGCACGCGAGGATCTCGATGTTTACGTGCAGACCTTCGCCGAGCATGGGTTTCGCGGCCCATTGAACTGGTATCGCAACTTCGAGCGCAACTGGCAGCGCACCGAATTCCTGGCTGGGCGGCAGGTGCTGCAACCCACGCTGTTCCTGATCGGTGATCGCGACCCCGTCGGGGTTTTTGAAGCGCATACCCTCAAGCGCATGCCTGAAGCGGTGCCCGACCTCGAACAACACGTGTTGGCCGATTGCGGGCACTGGATCCAGAACGAGCAAGCCCAGCGGGTCAACGCGTTGATGCTCGGGTTTCTAGGGAAAAGGTAGCGCCGCGACAGCGGCGGTACGATCAAACCATCTCAAGATAAGAACTGTGTATCGCCCGCGCCAACTCGCGCACGGTGTCGATAAACTCCGTCAACCGGCTGTGCAGCCCATCCTCCAGAATCTCATCGATCCCCGTGTACCTCAGCCGCGCCTCGAACTCCGCCGCCAAGCGCTGCGCCGTGCGCCCATAACTGCCGGGCAGGTCCGCGAGGATATGGCTCAACTCCTCAATGCACGCATGCAGCGAGCGCGGTACATCACTGCGCAACAACAGCAGTTCCGACACCGAGCGTGCATTCAATGCATTCGGGTACAGCTCGGTGTAGGCCTCGAACGAGGACAACGCGCGGAGCAGGGCGCTCCACTGGTAGTAGCCGCGTGCCGACAGGTCGCTGACCTCTTCAGACTCTTCACCGAACATTTCGTAGCGCGCGTCCAGCAGGCGCAAGGTGTTGTCGGCGCGCTCGACAAAGGTCCCCAGGCGGATAAACCGATAAGCGTCATTGCGCATGATGGTGCCGGACGTCGCGCCACGGAACAGGTGCGAGCGCTGCTTGACCCAGTCACAGAAGTGGCTGATGCCATGCCGTGCCAGGCCGCCGGCAGCGATGCTGCGCATTTCCAGCCAGGTGGCGTTGAGGTTTTCCCACATGTCAGCGGTGATGCGCCCGCGTACCGCGTGGGCGTTGCCACGGGCGGCGCGCAGGCAGTTGTAGATGCTGGCGGGGTTTTCTTCGTCGAGGGCGAAGAAATGCAACATGCGTTCGGCATCCAACTGCTTATGGCGTTCAAGGTAACTGTCCAGGGTGCCGCTGCTGAGCAACGACATCGCCAGTTCGTCCAGGCCGTCGCTGCGCCCGGCCTGGGGCATCAACGACAGCGAATAACTGACTTCAAGCATGCGCGCCAGGTTTTCAGCACGCTCCAGGTAACGCGACATCCAGTACAGATCTGCGGCGGTTCTACTCAACATACTCAGCCCTCCACCACCCAGGTGTCCTTGGTTCCGCCGCCTTGCGACGAGTTGACGATCAGCGAGCCTTCGCGCAGGGCGACCCGCGTCAGGCCACCGGGCACCAGGCGGGTTTCCTTGCCCGAGAGCACAAAGGGCCGCAGGTCGATGTGCCGCGGCGCAATGCCGTTTTCGACAAAGGTGGGGCAGGTGGACAGGCTCAGGGTCGGTTGCGCGATGTAGGCGTGCGGGCGCGCCTTGATGCGTTGGCGGAAGTCCTCGATCTCGGCGGCGGTGGACGCAGGGCCGACCAGCATGCCGTAGCCGCCGGAGCCCTGGGTTTCCTTGACCACCAGTTCGGCCAGGTTGGCCAGCACGTGGGACAGTTCGTCGGGCTTGCGGCACTGGAAGGTCGGCACGTTTTGCAGGATCGGCTCTTCGTCCAGGTAAAACTTGATCATCGCAGGTACGTAGGGGTAGATCGACTTGTCGTCGGCCACGCCGGTGCCGATTGCATTGGCCAACACCACGTTGCCCGCGCAGTAAGCGGCCACCAGCCCCGGTACGCCGAGCATCGAGTCGGGGTTGAAGGCTTTGGGATCGAGGAAGGCGTCGTCGATACGCCGGTAAATCACGTCGACCGGCTTGGGGCCGTCGGTGGTGCGCATGAAGACCTTGAGGTCGTGCACGAACAGGTCGGCGCCCTCCACCAGTTCCACGCCCATTTCCCGCGCCAGGAACGCATGCTCGAAAAATGCGCTGTTGAAGCGTCCCGGGGTCAGCACCACCACATTCGGGTTGTCCAGGCGGCTCGAGCTTTTCAGGGTCTTGAGCAGCAGGTTGGGGTAGTGGTCGACCGGCGCAATGCGCTGCTTGGCGAACACTTCAGGGAACAGGCGCATCATCATCTTGCGGTCTTCGAGCATGTAGCTCACGCCGCTGGGGGTGCGCAGGTTGTCTTCGAGCACGTAGTAGGTGCCGTCGCCGTCGCGCACCAGGTCCACGCCAGAGATGTGCGAATAGATATCGCGGTGCAAGTCCAGGCCGACCATCGCCTTCTGATACCCCTCGTTGCCCAGCACCTGATCGGCCGGAATGATGCCGGCCTTGATGATGCGCTGGTCGTGGTAGATATCGGCGAGAAACATGTTCAGCGCATTCACGCGCTGGATGCAGCCGCGTTCAATCAAGTCCCACTCACTGGCGGGGATGCTGCGCGGGATGATGTCAAAGGGGATCAGGCGCTCGGTGTCTTGCTCGTCGCCATACAGGGTGAAGGTGATTCCCGCGCGATGAAACAGCAAGTCGGCTTCACGACGACGCTGGGCCAGCAGTTCCGGCGGCGTATTGGCCAGCCAGCGGGAGAAATCCTGATAATGCGCACGGCAGTCGCCATTTGCGTCATTCATTTCATCAAAGAAAGATCGAGCCATTCCAGTACCTTGTCAGTGCCGAGGGGTGCGCGGGGTGGCACTGCCGCTTTAAAAAACGCATTTTTTTATGAGCCCGTGGCTGATGGTGCCAACAGGCCTGGTCCTTACTTTCTTATGGGGTCGGCTCTGGGTCGGGGGGTAACGAATGCTCCTGTTTCCGGGCAGATGAATGCATGAAGCAATGCCTGTGCCGGAATGCCGCCAGCAACACTGATTACCCTGTAGTGAGCGGGCTTGCCCCGCGCTGGGC
>NZ_JBAWDE010000396.1:0-1658 GCF_049590575.1 Pseudomonas sp. | reverse complement strand
GTTCCAGCCTTGTCCAGCCCCGCCCCCGATGTCAGCAATGGACACATGCCAAGCTATCCCACCCCGCCAGGCACGCCTCCGACGACTGCGCCTTAAAGCAGTTCAACCTTTCGCGCACAAACTTTCCTTCTGTGGGTAGAGCCGTCGCACTCCGTGCGATGGACTGGCGCAGGGATTGCATCGACTACCCAGTGACATGCGCGCGATATTTTACTTAGGCTCTAGACTAGGAGATTAGCATGAACCATGGCCAAGCTAATCAAGTGGAGCAAGTTGAGTCGGCATCGGCTTTTTAAACTCATCGAATGCTTCTGCCTCGATATCGAGGCGTCCAAAGCGGCGGTGCTTTTACGGCTCAATCGCAATACGGTTAATCGTCACTACACCCTTTTTCGTCGCCTGATTTCGGCCCATCAACTGGCCCAACTGCGTCGCTTTGTCGGCGTGGTCGAAGCCGATGAAAGTTATTTCGGTCCGGCTCGCTTGCGCGGTCGTCCCGGCGCACGCAAGCGGGGGCGCGGCACTTTCAAGCAGCCGGTCTTCGGCATCTACGAACGCCAGGGCCGCGTCTACACCGAGATCGTGCCCAACTGCTCGGCCCGCTCGCTCCACCCCATCCTGCGCGGCAAGGTCGATCCGGCCAGTGTCGTGCTCACCGATGACTGGCGCGGTTACGACGGACTCGTCGATGTCGGCTACGACAAACACGTCCGCATCAACAAGGCCAAATCCTTCGCTTCCGGTCGCGTTCACATCAACGGCATCGAGGCCTTCTGGAGTTTTACCAAGCGCCGGCTCGCCAAATTCAACGGCGTCAAAAAACTCTTTCCCCTCCACCTCAAAGAATGCGAGTGGCGCTACAATCAGTCCCTGCCTACCTTAAAAGCCAGTCTCTTTTCTATCATTAAATCCCACCCCTAACCAAAATCTCCTAGTCTTAAGCCATTCAATTTTCCCGTCCCGCTTCTACGTTAACGGGTCGGCAGTTCCGTTTGAAACTGCTTTGCCTAATTTATAATGATAGCCGGAATAGTTATACGGCCTGGAGTGATTTTCATTCTGTTGATATTGCCCCAGACGGAACCATTCCCGTTCTTTTTTCGCTTCCTGCCGAGGTAAAGCCAAAAGCGTTTATTATGGCGCTATCCAGTAAGATGACTTGGGACTTGAAAGTCCAAGAGGTGGGAGGCGGCTTACGTTCTTTTGCGGGCGAATATCTTATCCCAGCCGAAGACTATCGCTGCCCGAAAAAAGACCCGTTCAAAGACGAGTTATAGGGGATAGATCGCCAACTTGGGAAACGAGGGGACGGAGGAAACAGGTTTCGCACGGAGGGCTGAAGAGGTCGCGGAGGGAAAGCCTCTGAAGTTCTCTGCAGACCTCCGCGCGAAACTTCAGCCGTTGTGCGATAATGTTTCGTAACCGCGAGGCTTTCCGAAACGTCAACTAGGCGTAGACTAAAGCTTATGAGGATCGTCATCACCTCGGGTCCCAGTTACGAACCGCTCGACAAAGTGCGGCGCCTGGGCAATTTTTCCACCGGCGAACTCGGCACTCTCCTGGCGGAAGGCTTTGCGGAAGCCGGCCACAGCGTGGTCTGTTTTCGCGGGGTCGCCTCGACCTTTCCCTCGCCGCTTTGGCCCGTCGAAGTCATTCCG
>NZ_JBAWDE010000395.1:0-1702 GCF_049590575.1 Pseudomonas sp. | reverse complement strand
GGCTGCGACGGTTACTGCGTGAAATGCTGTGGACCTTCTCGCACAGCAGTTGCTTGACCTTTTCAGGGTTGCGCGAGATATCTTCGAAATTCTTCGGCAGGAAATCCACCGCGCCAGCGTCCAGCGCGTCCAGGGTTACCCGGGCGCCTTCGTGGGTCAGCGAGGAGAACATCAATACCGGGGTCGGGCAGCGTTGCATGATATGCCGGACAGCCGTGATGCCATCCATCATCGGCATCTCGTAGTCCATGGTGATCACGTCCGGCTTCAACGCGATGGCCTGATCAATCGCCTCTTTGCCGTTGGTGGCCGTGCCGATCACCTGAATCGTTGGATCGGCGGAAAGAATTTCCGAGACGCGGCGGCGGAAGAAACCCGAATCGTCCACCACCAGGACCTTGACTACCATAAACACTCCGTTAGGCGGGGCGGGCGTTACCGCCTGGCCCCGCCAGAATCAAATACGCCGAGCGGCGTAACGCTTGAGCATGCTCGGAACATCCAGAATCAGCGCGATCCGACCGTCACCGGTAATGGTCGCACCCGACATGCCCGGGGTTCCCTGCAGCATTTTGCCCAAAGGCTTGATGACCACTTCTTCCTGGCCCACCAGCTGATCGACCACAAAGCCGATGCGCTGGGTGCCCACGGAGAGAATCACCACATGGCCTTCGCGCTGCTCTTCATGGGCAGCCGACGCCACCAGCCAACGCTTGAGGTAGAACAGTGGCAACGCCTTGTCGCGCACGATCACCACTTCCTGGCCGTCCACCACGTTGGTGCGCGACAGGTCGAGGTGGAAGATCTCGTTGACGTTGACCAGCGGGAAGGCGAACGCCTGGTTACCCAGCATCACCATCAGGGTCGGCATGATCGCCAAGGTCAACGGCACCTTGATCACGATCTTCGAGCCCTGGCCCTTGGTCGAGTAGATATTGATCGAGCCGTTGAGCTGGCTGATCTTGGTCTTCACCACGTCCATGCCGACGCCACGGCCCGACACGTCGGAGATCTCGGTCTTGGTCGAGAAGCCCGGGGCGAAAATCAGGTTGTAGCACTCGGTGTCGGTCAGGCGGTCGGCGGCGTCCTTGTCCATCACGCCACGCTTGACCGCGATATTGCGCAGGATCGCCGGGTCCATGCCTTTGCCGTCATCGGTGATCGACAGCAGGATATGGTCGCCTTCTTGCTCGGCCGCCAGAATCACCTTGCCATTGCGGGACTTGCCCGAAGCTTCGCGTTCTTCCGGGGTTTCGACGCCGTGGTCGACGGCGTTGCGCACCAAGTGGACCAGCGGGTCGGCCAGGGCCTCGACAAGGTTTTTGTCGAGGTCGGTTTCTTCGCCCACCAGCTCCAGGTTGATTTCTTTCTTGAGCTGGCGAGCCAGGTCGCGAACCAGGCGCGGGAAGCGGCCGAAGACTTTCTTGATCGGCTGCATCCGGGTTTTCATCACGGCGGTCTGCAGGTCGGCCGTCACCACGTCGAGGTTCGACACGGCCTTTTGCATGGCTTCATCGCCGCTGCTCAGGCCCAAGCGCACCAGGCGGTTACGCACCAATACCAGCTCGCCGACCATGTTCATGATGTCGTCCAGGCGCGCAGTATCAACCCGTACGGTGGTTTCGGCCTCACTGGCCGGTTTTTCGGCAGCCGGTGCGGCAGCGGCACGCGCCGGTGCCGGGGCAGCAGCCGGTGCAGGCGC
>NZ_JBAWDE010000394.1:0-15453 GCF_049590575.1 Pseudomonas sp. | reverse complement strand
GCTCGCGAACGCGGTGGATCAGTCGCCAAATACATTGACTGATACTCCGTATTCGCGAGCAAGCCCGCTCCCACATTTGGATTGGGTGTTCACCCAGCGTCAGCGGGCGTCGGTCAGACCACCAACGACAGCAACATGATAAAGCCCAGCGCCACCACCGACAGGATGGTTTCCATCGCCGTCCAGGTCTTGAACGTCTCGGCCACGGTCATGTTGAAGTACTGCTTCACCAGCCAGAACCCGGCATCGTTGACGTGAGACAGCACCAACGAGCCCGCCCCGGTTGCCAACACCAGCAGCTCACGGTTCACGCCCGGAATCATCCCCACCACCGGCACCACAATGCCCGCGCCGGTAATGGTCGCCACTGTGGCCGAACCGGTGGCCACACGAATCACCGCCGCCACCAGCCAGGCCAGCAGGATCGGGTTGATCTGCGCGTTCACCGCCATATGCCCGATCACATCACCCACGCCGCTGGTCACCAGCATCTGCTTGAAGCCACCACCGGCGCCAATGATCAGGATGATCGCCGCGGTCGGCGCCAGGCTGGCGTCGAGCAGCTTGAGGATCTGCTTGGAGTGGATGCCCTGGCGATGGCCAAAGGTGTACAGCGACAGCAGCAACGCCAGCAGCAGCGCAGTGATCGGGTGACCGATCATGTCCATCCAGTTGCGCAGGGTGTGGCCGTCCGGCAGCGCGACGTCAGCGAAGGTTTTGAGCAGCATCAGGAACACCGGCAGCAGCACGGTGATCAGGGTGATGCTGAAGCTCGGCAGGGTTTTCGACTCCGGCTCGCGGGCCAGTTGGTCGACCAGTTCCTGGGACGGGTTGCCCGGAATGTACTTGGCGATAAACGTACCGAAGACCGGGCCGGCGATGATGGCAGTCGGCAGTGCGACGATCAGGCCGTACAGGATGGTCTTGCCGATGTCAGCACCAAACACGCCGATGGCCAGCAGCGGGCCCGGGTGCGGCGGCACCAGGCCGTGCACCGCCGAGAGGCCGGCGAGCAGCGGGATGCCGATCTTGATCAGCGACACGCCGGTGCGGCGCGCGACGATAAACACCAGCGGAATCAGCAGCACAAAGCCGATCTCGAAGAACAGCGGGATGCCCACCAGGAACGCGGCGAACATCATCGCCCACTGGACCTTTTCCTTGCCGAAGGCGCGGATCAGCGTCTGCGCGATCTGATCGGCGCCGCCGGATTCGGCCATCATCTTGCCGAGCATGGTGCCCAGCGCGAGGATGATGCCGACAAAGCCGAGCACGCCGCCAAAACCGTCCTGGAACGCCTTGATGATCTTGTCCACGGGCATGCCCGAGGTCAGGCCGAGGAAACCGGCCGCGATGATCAGGGCAATGAACGGGTGCACCTTGAACTGGGTGATCAGTACGATCAACCCGATGATAGTGACCACTGCATCTAGCAGCAGGTAGGACTCGTGGGACATGCCAAACATGGGGGGTCTCTCCTGTTTGTTGTTGTTATTAAAGCGGGTGTTGAATTTCCTGCCGGGGATAGCGCTATCTTTTCCGGCAAAAAATTAATGAGTAGGTTCAAAGCCGTGTTGCAGCCACCAGGCATGGGTCTGCTCGGCCAGGTCCTCGACGCTGTCTTCGCTGGCATTGAGCGCCAGGGTCAGCGGCTCGCCCACGGGCGATTCAAGGGTGGCGAACTGGCTGTCGATCAGGCTGGCCGGCATGAAATGGCCGGGGCGATGGGACACGCGGTCGGCGGCCACGGCACGGGTCAGTTCGAGGAACACAAAACCCAGGCCCGGCGCGGCTTCGCGCAAGTGGTCGCGGTATTTTTTCTTCAGGGCTGAACAGGTCAGTACCGGGTGCTCGCCGGCTTTGAGCGAGCGGCGCAGCTCATCGCAGAGGATATCGAGCCAGCCGGCGCGGTCGTCGTCGTTGAGGGGGTGGCCGGCGCTCATCTTTTCGATGTTCGCGGCGGGGTGAAAGCTGTCGCCTTCAATGGCGGTGGCACCGTTCAGGCGGCACAGGGCCTCGCTGACGCTGGACTTGCCACAGCCGGAAACACCCATGATGACCAGGGCGGTAACAGGTTGACTCATGAAACACCTCAGGACGCAGATAGCGCTACCTTTGCACGCCTTAAGGCTAGTGCAAAAACAGGCTTTTCCCGCGCCGTCTTGTCTTTTTTTATGGAGTGACGCGTGCATCCTCTCCAATCGTTTGAACCGGATCAGGCAACCCTAAGTTCAAGAATTTGCAGCTACTTGGAGACAGCGCTACCTTAGTGCCTCGATTTTTGTTTGGCAAGCCGCCTGATGACCTCCAAGAACGATAAAAATACCCGCACGACGGGCCGCCCTACCCTTAACGAAGTTGCCCGCCTGGCTGGCGTCAGCCCAATCACCGCCTCGCGCGCCTTGCGTGGCGTCAGTACCGTGGCCACGGAGCTGGTGGAAAAAGTCCGCCAGGCCGCCGCCGAACTCAGCTACGTGGTCAACCCCGCCGCCCGCGCCCTGGCCTCGGCGCAGAGCCATTCGGTGGTGGTCATCGTGCCGTCGCTGTCCAACCTGCTGTTTATCGAAACCCTCGAAGCCATCCACCAAGTGCTGCGGCCCAAGGGCTTCGAAGTGCTGATCGGCAACTCGCATTACTCGCGCGACGAAGAAGAAAACCTGCTGCGCAACTACATGGCCTACCAGCCACGCGGCTTGCTGCTGACCGGGTTTGATCGCACCGAAAGCGCGCGACGGATGGTCGAGGCCAGCCATGTGCCGTGCGTGTACATGATGGACCTGGACCCCAACGCCGGCGTGAACTGCGTGGGGTTCTCACAACTGGCGGCGGGTGAAACGGCGGCGGCGCATCTGCTCTCGCGTGGGCGCAAGCGCCTGGCGTACATCGGCGCACAGTTGGACCAACGCACCTTGCTGCGCGGCGAAGGTTTCCGCCGCGCGCTGCAAAACGCAGGCATGTACGACCCGGCCCTGGAACTGCTGACCCCGCGCCCCTCCTCCGTGGGCCTGGGTGGCGAGCTGTTTCTGCAATTGCTCGCGGCCCACCCGGAGGTGGATGCGATCTTCTTCGGCAACGACGACCTGGCCCATGGCGCCCTGCTCGAAGCCCTGCGCCACGGCATCAAGGTGCCGGAGCGCGTGGCGGTGCTGGGCTTCAACGACCTGCCGGCGTCGTCCTTCATGGTGCCGCGCTTGAGCAGCATCAGTACGCCGCGTGAAGCGATTGGGCGGCGGTCGGCGGAGCATTTGTTGACCATCATGGCCGGCAACAAGGTCGCCAAGCCGGTGGTGGACATGGGGTTTGAGTTGCAGGTGCGCGAGAGCACTTGAGCGAATGATCCTTCGCACGCAGAGCGTGGGAAGGATCTGAGTGGTGTGGGACGCCTGTAGGACACGGCTGACATTGCAGTAAGCGCCTTGCCCGGCTGCCTACGCTTACGTCAGAATCCGCCGGCTTGTGCGCTTGGGTGGTGGTCTTTAAGGTTTGCCGGTCGCTGAATTTCTCGGTGATCAGGTTTAGTAGCCTGAACTTCCCCACACAATATGCACAAGTCAGTCATGGCGGCTGTGCGTAGGGCGCCTTCGGGCGCGCCGGGTTTGTGTGGGATTGCCGGTCTACTAACCTGCGTACAGCTGCCACCCAATTTGTTTAGTAGCAATAAGAGTGTTGGCACAATCCAGGTACTTGAACCATGCAAAGCGTCAATCCCCCGAATACGCTCTTCACCGTCATACCCGATACTCCCACCGAATCCCTGCTGATCAACAGCTACGAAACCGTCTGCTCCGTCAGCACCTTGTTGCTCGACCTATCCGACGACCTTACCGGTAAACACCGCGACGTGGCCCTCGCCATTCATCAACTGAGCGAGTTATCAGTCCTGATGATAGGCAAAGCCATGGACCTGCAAACACCGCGAGCCTAAAGCCTTACTCGGTTAAACAGGCAGGCTTGCTCGCGAATGCGCAGTGTCAGCCACTGTATAAGGCCACTGATCCACCGCATTCGCGAGCAAGCCCGCTCCCACATTTTTCAACCGCGCCCGCCTCACCCCTGCTAGATTGGCTGCTCTCCACTGCCAGGGAAGCACCATGGGACACTCACTGAAAATCTTGGGCCGCACGTCTTCAATCAACGTGCGAAAAGTGCTCTGGACCTGCCAGGAACTGGGCATCGAGTACGTGCGCGAAGACTGGGGCATCGGCTTCAAGCCCACCCAGTCCCCCGAATTCCTTGCGCTGAACCCCAACGCCCAAGTGCCCGTGCTGATTGATGACCATGGCGTGCTGTGGGAGTCCAACACCATCTGCCGCTACCTGGTGAACCTCTATCAACGCCATGACCTGCTGCCCCTCGAGCCCGCACCGCGGGCGCGGGTCGAGCAATGGGTGGACTGGCAGGCCATCGAATTGAACCGCGCCTGGGGCGATGCCTTCACCGCCCTGGTGCGCAACAACCCGGATGGCCTCGACGCAGCGCAGATCGCCGCCGCCGTGCGGCGATGGAACGACAAGATGGGCCTGCTGGAACAACAGCTGGCCCACACCGGCGCCTATGTCGCCGGGGATGAGTTCACCCTCGCCGATATCCTCATCGGGCTTTCGGTGCATCGCTGGAAAATCACGCCGATGGAGCGTCCACCCCACCCCGCCATCGAGGCTTACTACCAACGCCTCAGCCAGCACCAAGGCTTCAAGACGTTCGCCCTCGACGGCCATAACTAAAAACAAGGACTACACCGTGAAAGGACTCAACCTACTGCTCACCGGCGCCTGCGGCAGAATCGGCAAGACGTTTTTCGAGGCCTCGAAAGACCGCTATCGCTTCACCCTCACCGACCGGGTCGCGCCGGACTTCGTCGTCGGCGAGCACCGGTTCATCAGCGCCGACCTCAGCGACAAATCGACCTTGCCCGCGCTGCTCGAAGGCATCGACGTGATCGTGCACCTCTCGGGCATCCCCCACGCCAGCGCCGCGTTCGACGAATTGCTGCCCAACAATATCCTCGCCACCACTTACCTGTTCGAAGCCGCGGTGGCCGCCGGGGTCAAACGCCTGGTGTTCGCCAGCAGCGCGCAAACCATCGAAGGCTACCCGGTGGACCGCCAGATCACCCCCGGCATGGCGGTGCTGCCCGCCAACCTGTATGGCGTGAGCAAATGCTACGGCGAAGCGCTGTGCGGCTATTACGCGGCGAACACCCCGCTGTCGACCATTGCCCTGCGCATCGGCGCGTTCGAATTCCCTGAAACCCATGACCTCAACAACGCCCGCGACCTCAGCGCCTGGCTCAGCCCGCGCGACGCAGTGCACTTGCTGCAACGCTCGATAGAGGCCGAGGGCGTCAAGCACCTGATCGCCCATGGCATTTCAAATAACCGCTTCAAGCGCCTGGACTTGAGCGAAACCACGCGCGTGCTGGGTTACCATCCCGTGGACGATGCGTTCCAGACATTCGAGATTCCGATTACTGACTGAGTTTTTTGCGCCATGCCTGCACTCTCTGCTACCGACGGCATCGACCCGGTCCGTGCCGCCCACATCAGCGCGCGCATTGACCGCCTGCCTGCCGTCGCCACTATCTGGCGCCTGGTGGCGCTGCTGTCGATTGGCGGCTTTTTCGAGCTGTATGATCTGTTCCAGACCGCCTACATCAGCCCCGGCCTGATCAGCGACGGGATCTTCCACACCGGCAGCGAGGGCGTGTTCGGCTTCTCGGACCAGGCGGCGTTTGCCTCGGCAACCTTCCTCGGCCTGTTCCTCGGCGCCAGCCTGCTCAGCCCCATCGCCGACCGCTTCGGGCGCCGGGCGATCTTCACCTTTGCGCTGATCTGGTACACGGTGGCGACGGTGTTGATGGGCATTCAGACGTCCGCGCTGGGCATCATCTGCATGCGCTTCCTGGTGGGCATTGGCCTGGGGATCGAGCTGGTGACCATCGACGCGTACCTCTCGGAACTGGTGCCCAAGCGCATGCGCAGCTCGGCGTTTGCCTTTGCGTTTTTCATCCAGTTCCTGTCGGTGCCGGCGGTGGCCTTGATGTCGTGGTGGCTGGTGCCCCAGGCGCCGTTCGGGGTTTCGGGCTGGCGCTGGGTGGTGCTCAGCAGTGCGGTGTTTGCGTTGTTTATCTGGCAGCTGCGTAAACGCCTGCCGGAATCACCACGCTGGCTCGCGCAAAAAGGCCGCTTCGACGAGGCCGGACAGATCATGGACGGCCTGGAGGCTCGCTGCCAGAAGGACCACGGCAAACCGCTGGATGAACCGGAACCCGAGGCCGTCAGCGTGCAAGGCAACGGCCGTTTTGCCGATATCTGGCAACCGCCGTACCGGCGCCGCGCATTGATGCTGATTGTGTTCCATGTGTTCCAGGCCATCGGCTTTTTCGGTTTCGGCAACTGGCTGCCGGCGCTGCTGTCGGGCCAGGGCGTGAGTGTGACCCACAGTTTGCTCTACGCCTTTATCATCACCCTCGCCTACCCGCTGGGGCCGTTGCTGTTTGTAAAGGTCGCCAACCGCTTCGAAAACAAATGGCAGATCGTCGGCTCGGCGATGGGCGCAATGATCTTCGGCAGCCTGTTCGCCCTGCAAACCACCGCGGTGGGCCTGGTGATCTGCGGGGTGATGATCACCTTTTGCAACGCCTGGCTGAGCTTCAGTTATCACTCCTACCAGAGCGAACTGTTCCCGACCAACATCCGCGCGCGGGCGGTGGGGTTCTGCTATTCGTTCAGCCGCTTGTCCACGGTGTTCAGCAGCCTCTTGATCGGTTTTATCCTCGAACACCTGGGCACTCCGGGCGTGTTGGCGTTTATTGCCAGCAGCATGTTGATCGTGATGATCACCATCAGTTGGTTCGGGCCGCGCACACGTAACCTGGCGCTGGAAAATATCGCCCACTGACGGCAACGGTTGGCCGCCGGCAGGACACCCTTTGCCGCGTCGGCCCCGCCAGCCCCAGTAAAACCGGGCGCTCGCCCCCGGCACGCTATTTGCTCCAGCTGTGGCACCGACTATTTCCCAGGTGACCGATCATGCTGGTTAACAACAACACCCAAGCCGTGTCGACCATTCAACAGCTCAAGCGCCCCGACATGGACCCCGCCAACGCCGCCGCCAGCGCGCTGTACAGCGGTGCCGTGCAAGTGGCGCAGCAAAGCGTGACCGTGCCGGCCGCGCAAAAGGAACTCGACAAGGCCGCCGACCGTATCGACGAAGCCTTCGCCAAGACCCGCGTGCAATTGCAAACCTCGACCACCGACGTGCCGGCCACCAGCAGCACCTCCAGCGCGCGTTCGGAATTCACCGACTACATGAGCAAAACCCCGGCCGAACGCATTCGCGAGCAATTGCTCAAGGAGCAGGGTTTGACTGAGGCGGATGTACAGAACATGTCCCAGGAAAAACAGGACGCAATTTCCAAGCAAGTGGCCGATCGCTTGAAGCAGCAGCAAGAGCAGCAGGTCGCGGCGAAAACCGCTGACCCGCAGGCGCAGGCTGTGAAGGAGACCCTGGCGGCGATCTGAGCCATGATGGCGGTAAATGTGGGTGGGGGGTTTGCTCCCTCCCACATTGAATTTCAGTGTTTATCAGATCAGTTACTGCAATTGCAACGTCGAGTTGAACTGTCCGATCGCATCCACCACGTGCCGTGACCCCTCCTGAATTTCCAGGATCACCTGCCCCGCTTCGTTCGCCAACTCCACGCCCAGCCCTGTGCGGCTGAGGCTCGATTGCATGCTCGACACCGCGCTCAGCGACAGGTCGTGGTTCTTGCGCACCACTTCCACAATCTCCACGGTCGCCTGGCTGGTCCGCGCCGCGAGGCTGCGCACTTCATCGGCCACCACCGCAAACCCGCGTCCGTGTTCCCCGGCCCGTGCCGCTTCGATGGCCGCATTGAGCGCGAGCATATTGGTCTGTTCGGCGATGCTGCGGATGGTCTGCACGATGGCTCCGATGATGTCCGACTGTTTGCTCACCGCGTCGATGCTCTGCGCGGCCTGGTTCAGGTTCTGGGAAATTTCCTCGATGATCTGCACGGTTTGCTGCACCACCTCCGAGCCCTTGCGCGCGCAGGCGTCGTTTTGTACTGAGGTGGCGTGGGCCGAGTCGGCGGCGGTGCGCAAGGTGGTGACCTGGTCGGTGATGTCACTGGCGAACTTCACCACTTTGTACAGCCGCCCGCTGGCATCAAAGATCGGGTTGTAGGACGCCTCCAGAAACAGCGTCTTGCCGTATTTGTTTTTGCGTTCGAAGCGGTGCGAGTGGTATTCGCCACGGTTTAGGGAAGCCCAGAACGCCTTGTAGGCCGGCGACTCGACCTCGCTGCGATGGCAGAACAGGCTGTGGTGCTGACCGACAATTTCATCCAGGGAATACTGCACCGTCTTCAGGAAATTCTCGTTGGCATTCAGGATCTGGCCCTGGGGCGTGAACTCGATGACCGCCATGGAACGGCTGATGGCATCGATCAGGCTCTGGTTTTCATGTTCGTGGTGAACCCGCGCGGAAATATCCGACGCCACTTTGATCACGCTCTGTACATGGTCATCGCTGTCCAGCACCGGCATGTAGCTGGCTTCAAGCCACACCTCCTGGCCGTGCTTGTTCAGGCGCATGAACGTGCCGCTCAGGGCCTCGCCCCGCGCCAGGTCGCGCCACAGCTTGGCGTAGGCGTCAGTCTGGGTGTAGGCCTCGTCGCAGAAGATGCGGTGGTGTTTACCGCGGATTTCCTCGGCGCTGTAGCCCATGGCTTTGCAGAAGTTGTCGTTGGCATCAAGGATCACGCCATCACGGTCGAATTCGATCATGGCCATGGAGCGGCTGATGGCAGCGAGTTTGGCGTTGGATTCGGTAAGGGCACAGGAAAAACGCTGGATTTCAAGCAGGTCAGACTTGTGATGGAGGTTGAACATGGTCAGATCACCCTTGATTACCGACGCCTCTAGAGGCGCATTCCATTCATTGGTTAGGCAGTACTGGCAAACCTTTCTGGGAAAATAACCATTCGAAACGCTTGATATGCCAA
The DNA here is from genome assembly GCF_049590575.1 of Pseudomonas sp. Lineage (GTDB taxonomy): Bacteria > Pseudomonadota > Gammaproteobacteria > Pseudomonadales > Pseudomonadaceae > Aquipseudomonas. Next base: position 6,425 of record NZ_JBAWDE010000394.1, on the reverse strand, counting down.
GCGTCATCAACGGTTCTGGGTGAGCATAGACACGGCTTGGCGCTATGCAAGGCCACTAGTCAGCCAGCATTTTCAGCAGAGGAAGGGTGTCGGCAGCCCAGAGCATAGGTCTCGTGCTCCGGGCAGTGATGCGGGGACGTTCGGCAGATCGGTGCGTTGCAGCGGTGGAATCAGTGCCCGAACAGGCCTGTCTCGGCCTTCTTGGTTTTCTTGTCGGCGCGTTTTTCATCGGCGGTCTTTGCCGGTTTCTTCTTCGCGGCTTTCTTTGAATCCATACCTTTGGCCATGATGCATGCTCAACTGAAGGGGATGTAGCACTGGGTATACCACCTATTGCCGCACAGAAGGCGCTTATAATCCCCGGCCCCAGATTATGTTGCCCGGACACTATGCCCGAATTGCACCTCGAACCGCTGGCAGAGCCGCTGTGGCCGCTGCTGAACAAGTTTTACCGCAGCCACCATTCGTCGATGAAGGCGCTCAAGGGCGGGCGTTTATGGGTGGCCCGCGACAGCGAGATCGTGGCCGGCCTGTGCCTGTCCACCGTGGTCGGCGGGCAATGGTTGACCGGCGTGTTCGTGGCCCCGGCCTATCGCAGCCAAGGGTTGGCGGCGCGCTTGATTCTTGAGGCCGTTGCCGAGGTGGAAGGCACTGTCTGGCTGCTGTGCCACCCGGACCTGGAAGGCGTGTATCAACGCATGGGGTTCAGCCAGGACACCGTGCTGCCGCAATCTCTGAGCGAGCGGCTGGTGCGCTATAAACGCAACAAGCCGATGATCGCCATGGGCTTAGAACCTTTGGTGAGGTCCACCGCAGATAATGTGTGATCGGCGGGTAGAGCGCCCATGCTAGCCTCGTCGGCACAGTGGCCCCTTACAGGATGATCATGAAAACTACGCTTGCAGCGCTGTCCCTCACCGCCCTCCTCGTCCCCACCTTCAGCCAGGCCGCCGATGCGCCGATCAGCGCCAAGCAGTACGCCAGCGTGCTCGCCGGCAGTTGGCGCGACCCGGCCAACAGCGCGCGCGACGGTTATCGCCACCCGCAGCAGACCCTGGAATTCTTTGGCCTGGGGGCCAAACAGACGGTAATCGAAATCACCCCCGGCGGCGGCTGGTACAGCGAACTGCTCGCGCCATTGCTCAAGGATCACGGGCAGTACATCGCCGCCGTGCAGGCCGCGAGCAGCAGCGCCTACGCGCGCTCCTCCGAAGAGAACCTGAAACACAAATTCGCCGCCGACCCTGCGCGTTATGCCAAGGCCGAAGTGGTCGAGTTCGACCCCAAGGCGCCGGTGTTCGGCAAACCTACTTCCGCCGACGCCGTGCTGACCTTTCGCAATGTGCATAACTGGGTGGCGGCCGATACCGCAAACGCCACGTTCAGTGCGTTCTACACGGTGTTGAAACCGGGTGGCGTGCTGGGCGTGGAAGATCACCGGGCCAAGGATGGAGCAGACCTGGAAGCGATCAAGGACAGCGGTTACCTGACTACCGCGCAAGTGGTGAAACTGGCAACCGATGCCGGGTTCAAACTGGCGGGGCAGAGTGAGGTGAATGCCAACCCCAAGGACACCAAGGACTATCCGGCTGGCGTGTGGACGTTGCCGCCGACGTTGAAGCTGGGGGAGCAGGACAAGGCCAAGTATGTGGCCATTGGCGAGTCGGACCGGATGACGTTGCGGTTTGTGAAACCCGAAAAATAAATCCGCCTGAAATGCTTTCAAATGTGGGAGGGGGCTTGCCCCCTCCCACATTCTTGACCTCAGTGTGTCCGAGGGTTACTCGTCAACGGTCGGGGCCAGCTCCGGGAACATCACTTCGATAAACCCGAACTTGCTGAAGTCGGTAATCCGCGATGGGTACAGCCGACCGATCAAGTGATCGCACTCATGCTGCACCACCCGCGCATGGAAGCCATCGGCAAAACGTACGATCGGCTCGCCCTTGGGGTCGAAGCCTTCGTAGCGGATCTGCTGGTAACGGTCCACCGCGCCACGCAGGCCGGGCACCGACAGGCAACCTTCGTAACCCTCTTCCAGCACCGGGCTGAGCGGGGTGATCAGCGGGTTGATCAGGATGGTCTGCGCCACGGGCGGCGCGTCCGGATAGCGCTCACTGACCTCGAAACCAAAGATCACCAACTGCAGGTCGACGCCAATCTGCGGCGCGGCCAGGCCGACGCCGCCCACGTGTTCCATGGTCTGGAACATGTCATCGATCAATTGCCACAGCTCGGGGCTGTCGAACATTTCCGGCGGCACCGGTGCCGCGATGCGCAGCAGGCGATCGTCGCCCATTTTCAGGATTTCACGGATCATTGATCAGACTTCATCAGTAGTGGGAGTGGGTTTGGAGTGGTCCCGGCCGAGGCCTGAGACATGTTGTTTTTCATCGGTGTGGCCCGGCTCCTCAAACTCCTTTTCGCCGGGGTCCTTGCCCTCGGCCGACATGTGTTCGATCACGGCATTCATCTCCGCGCCCAGCAACAGCACCGCGGCGGAAATATAGAAGTACAGAAGCAGCACGATGATCGCACCGATGCTGCCATACATGGCGTTGTAGTCAGCGAAGGTCTTGACGTAGTAGCCAAAGCCCAGCGAAGCCACGATCCATACCACCACCGCCAGCACGGAGCCTGGGGTGATAAAGCGGAATTTCTGCTCGACGTCCGGCATCACGTAATACATGAGGGCCACGGCGAACATCAGCAAAATCACGATCAATGGCCAACGCAGGATGGTCCACAGGGTGACCACAAATTCCTGCATGCCGATCTGCCCGGCCAGCCATTCCATCACCTGCGGGCCCAGCACCATCAGTGCGGCCGCGGCCAGCAGCATGCCGGCAATGCCGATGGTGTAGAACACCGACAGCGGGAAGCGTTTCCAGATCGGCCGGCCTTCCACGACGTCGTAGGCGGCGTTCATCGCGCTCATCATCAGACGCACGCCGGCCGAGGCGGTCCACAGGGCAATCACGATACCGACCGAGAGTAGGCCACCCTTGGACTGCTGTAATTGGTCGATCACCGGGTTGACCTGCTCCAGCGCCTGGGGCGGCAACACCAGTTCCGACTGCATGCGCAGCCAGCTGAAAAAGTCCGGCAGGTGCAGGAAGCCGATCAGGGCGATAAGGAACAGCAGAAAGGGGAACAGCGAAAACAGCATCTGGTAGGCCAGTGCCGACGCATAGGTGGGCATCTCGTCATCGACGAATTCCTTGACGGTGCGCACCAGCACTTTGTGGAGCTTGAGGCCTTGCAGTACCGGAAAAATCATAGCGTCTCCTTTCGCCGCAAAAGGTTGAGTTAGTGGGCGACTCAGGGGCCGTTTTCTACATCAAGGTAGCCTATTTGGCGACCCTGAAACAATTTCGAAACTTTAATCACAGTGTGTGACACAAAAACGGCCATCCGTGGATGGCCGTCGGGCTGCGTGAGACCAGCCAGCGATTCAGGCTTACTTGGTGGCTTTCTTTACCGCATCTTTGGTATCGCCGACCGCTTTCTGCACTTCGCCTTTCTTCTCTTGAACCACACCTTCAGCACGCAGCTTGTCGTTGCCGGTGACTTTGCCGACGCCTTGCTTGATGTTGCCGACCGCTTCGTTTGCTACGCCTTTTGCCTTATCCGATGTGCTGCTCATGGTATTTCTCCGAAAGAACAATCAAGGGTTTTGGTCATTACCTAAAGATTGACCTGAGGCCATTCGGCAGAGTTTCAATTATTTTTTGCCCGGCATTTCATCGCCCGCCGCAGGTTTGGCTTTATGTTTTGCAGCCAACCCACGAGAATGCCCGGCACATTCAGGCTATAACGCTGAATAACAGATCCGTAGGAAGGTTATGAAACTCAATAAAGCACAGGCCATCGCCCGCAGAAACCAGGAACTGGGCGGCGCCGTTCTCGGTGTCAACAACTGCCATTTCACTGACCTGGACACCCGACGCAACATCTGGTGGTTCGACCTGCCGGTGGTGCGCATTGGCGTGGGCCAGTACGAGTGGATTCACCTGTTGATGCACAACGCCGAGACCGACCAGTTGCTGCACTTGAAAGTGCCGACGGTGTTCCTGCGTGAAAAACTCGAAGGCCTGGTGGTGCGCAATGCAAACAAGCGCAAGCCGGAGATCACCCTGGAGCTGAGCGCGGACAAGGATTCGTTCTTGAAAGACGTGCGCCCGGCCGGCGCGGGCGTCAGCTTCGCGCAGTTCGCCCTGTAGGAACCCGGTTAAACCTGTGGGAGCGGGCTTGCTCGCGAAGGCGCCGGATCAGTTTGCACATCTGTAACTGACACACCGCATTCGCGAGCAAGCCCGTTCCCACATTGGCCGTATTCAATCCAGGCCATAAAAAAACCCCGCATTGGCGGGGTTTTTTATGGGTTACTTTTTCAGGCCCTGTTTCTTCAGTTCTTCATCGCGCAACTCACGGCGCAGGATCTTGCCCACGTTGGTGGTCGGCAACGCATCGCGGAACTCCACGGCTTTCGGCACTTTGTAGCCAGTGACGTTGGCGCGCATGTGTTCCATCACCTGTTCCTTGGTAAGGGTGGCGCCTGGCTTGACCACGATAAACAGCTTGATGTGTTCCCCGGATTTCTCATCCGGCACACCGATGGCCGCGCATTGCAGCACGCCCGGCAGGCCTGCCAGTACGTCTTCCAGCTCGTTGGGGTACACGTTGAAGCCGGAGACCAGGATCATGTCCTTCTTGCGGTCGACAATGCGCATGTAGCCGTCGGGCTGGATGATCGCGATGTCACCGGTCTTCAGCCAGCCTTCGCTGTCGAGCATCTCGGCGGTGGCGTCTTCGCGCTGCCAGTAGCCCTTCATCACCTGCGGGCCCTTGACGCACAGCTCGCCGGTTTCACCCAGTGGCAGCTCGGTGCCGTCGTCGGCGATGACTTTACACACCGTGGACGGCACCGGAATGCCGATGGTGCCGATCTGGATATGCTGGATCGGGTTGACCGTGGCCACCGGGCTGGTTTCGGTCATGCCGTAACCTTCGCAGATGCCACAACCGGTCACGGCCTTCCAGCGCTCGGCGGCCGCCAGTTGCAGGGCCATGCCGCCCGACAGGGTGACTTTCAGCGCAGAAAAGTCCAGCTTGCGGAAGGCTTCGTTGTTGCACAGTGCCACGAACAGGGTGTTCAGGCCGACAAAGCCGCTGAACTTCCACTTCGACAGTTCCTTGACCATCGCCGGCAGGTCGCGCGGGTTGCTGATCAGGATGTTGTGGTTGCCGATCAGCATCATCGCCATGCAATGAAAGGTAAACGCATAGATGTGGTACAGCGGCAGCGGGGTGATCAGGATCTCGCAGCCTTCATTGAGGTTGGAGCCCATCAGCGCCTTGCACTGCAGCATGTTGGCGACGAGGTTGCGGTGGGTGAGCATCGCGCCCTTGGCCACGCCGGTGGTGCCACCGGTGTATTGCAGCACGGCCACATCGCCGCTGGCGGGGCTGGCGTCGTTGACCGGTTGGCCGTGACCCTTGGCCAGCACGTCGTTGAACTTGATGGCATTCGGCAATTGGTAGGCCGGGACCATCTTCTTCACGTACTTGATGACGCTGTTGATCAGCAGGCGCTTGAGCGGCGGCAGCAGGTCGGCCACTTCGGTGACGATCACATGCTTGACGGCGGTCTTGGGCACGACTTTTTCAGCCAGGTGCGCCATGTTCGCCAGGCAGACCAGGGCCTTGGCCCCGGAATCATTGAATTGATGTTCCATTTCCCGCGCGGTGTACAGCGGGTTGGTGTTGACCACGATCAGGCCGGCACGGATGGCACCGAACACGGCGACCGGGTATTGCAGGACGTTGGGCAGTTGCACGGCGATCCGATCGCCTGGCTTCAAGTCGGTGTGCTGTTGCAGGTAAGCGGCGAAGGCGCCGGACAATTCGTACAATTCACCGTAGGTGATTGTCTTGCCCAGGTTGCTGAAAGCCGGCTTGTTGGCGAAGCGCTGGCAGGACTGTTTCAGTACCGCCTGAATATTCGGATACTCGTCTGGATTGATTTGTGCAGCAATCCCGGCGGGGTACTTATCCTTCCAAAAGTCTTCATTCATGGAAGCCCACTCCTCAGCGACGTCAGCGACGCGAATTCATCATCGCATTTGATGCGATTATTATTGGTGTATGTTTTTTTAAGGTGAATCTGGCGCTTTCAAGCAGGCCTAGACGTCACAAAGCGCGCCGAGAGTAGCAGCTTTGCCAAGGGCCGCCTAGAGCCAAAAGGGGGCCCTACGGTCATAAACATGACTGTCCTACAATATTTGGTCACACTTTATTCGCCGCTTGAATTCCCCAGTAAAAGGCTCTGGAATAGGCTTTTCAGGGCAATAAAACCCAATGTGGGAGGGGGCTTGCCCCCGATGGCGGTGTTTCAGTCACTGAATGTATCGACTGAGCTACCG
>NZ_JBAWDE010000393.1:0-37796 GCF_049590575.1 Pseudomonas sp. | reverse complement strand
GCACGCGGCGTACATCGCCAGCGGCGCCAATGTGATCACCAGCAACAGCTATGCGGTGGTGCCGTTTCATATTGGCGAAGCGCGGTTTGCCGCCGAGGGCCAGGCCCTGGCGGCGCTGGCGGGTGAGTTGGCGCGCCGGGCAGTGGAGGCTTCCGGCAAAGCCGTACGGGTAGCCGGTTCACTGCCGCCGTTGTTCGGCTCATACCGGCCCGACCTGTTTGAGGCCGGTCGCGTCAGCGAACTGCTGACGCCACTGATCAAAGGCCTGTCGCCGCATGTCGACCTGTGGCTGGCGGAAACCCAGAGTTCTATCGTCGAAGCGCGCGCGATCCGTGCCGGCTTGCCGCAGGACGGCAAGCCGTTCTGGCTGTCGTTTACCTTGAAAGATGAAGACACCGATGAGGTGCCACGCCTGCGCTCCGGCGAACCGGTGGCTGAGGCGGCCGAGGCGGCGGCGCAGTTGGGCGTGCAAGCGTTGCTGTTCAACTGCAGCCAGCCAGAAGTGATCGGCGCGGCGATTGACGCCGCGCGTCAGACATTCGAGCGCCTGGGTGTGACGATTCACATCGGCGCCTATGCCAACGCCTTCCCGCCGCAACCCAAGGAAGCCACGGCCAATGACGGTCTGGACCCTCTGCGTGACGACCTCGACCCGCCAGGCTACCTGCAGTGGGCCGCCGATTGGCAGGTGCGTGGCGCCACCCACCTGGGCGGTTGCTGCGGGATCGGGCCGGAGCACATTGCGGTGCTGGCGCAGAAGCTGGCTTAACGCTCAACTCGCCTGGCGGCACTCCGCCAGGCCTTTGACCTGGCCGGAATCGGTCTGGTTGGCCTCGGACAACCATTGCTCGAACCCGGCGCCAATCGTTGGCCATTCGCCGTCCAGAATCGAATACCAGGCGGTATCCCGGTTCTGGCCCTTGACCACCATGTGCTGGCGGAACACCCCCTCAAAACTGAACCCCAACCGCTCGGCGGCATATTTGGAGCGGGCGTTGGCGTTGTTGCACTTCCACTCCAAGCGGCGGTAGCCCTGCTCGAAGGCGTGCCTGGCCAGCAGGTACACCGCCTCGGTGCTTTTCGGTGAGCGCTGCATCGGTGCCCCGAAGGTCACGTGGCCGATTTCGATACGGCCCTGGGCCGGCACAATAGACATCAGGCTGAGAATGCCCTGCACCTGGCCGCTGGCGCGGTCGACCACGCTGAAAAAGTACGGGTCGGCACTGGCCGCGTGGTTGTTCAGCCAGGCATTGAACGCGGCGCGCTCGGGAAACGGGCCGTAGGGCAAATAGTCCCACAGCTTGGGGTCGGCGCCGGGGCCTTCTAGGGCTTGCCACAACTGATCGGCGTGGCGCGCCGGGTCGAGTTTTTCCAGGCGGATGAAACGCCCTTCCAGCAGTTGAACCGTGGGCGCCGGGACGCCTTTCCAGTCGGCGGGGGAGATGGGCATGTGTGCTCCTTAAAGACCTTTGCGAAATTGAATGAAGCCAGGGCGTTCGGCGATGCGTTCGTACAGTTGAATCGCGGTGGCGTTGGTCTCGTGGGTCAGCCAGTGCACTTTGCAGCAACCGTCAGCCTTGGCAGTGGCGTAGACAAATTCGATCAGCTTGCGGCCAATGCCGGTGCCGCGCTGTGCCGGGTCCACCAGCAGGTCCTGCAGGTAGCACGAGTTCTCGATACTCCAGTTGGAGCGGTGGTAGATGAAGTTGACCATGCCCACCGCCTTGCCGTCTTGCCAGGCCAGCGCGGAATGGGTCGGCTCCCGGGGATCGATCAGGCGCTGCCAGGTGCTTTGGGTTACGGCGTCAGGCAGTTCAGTGTTGTAGAACTTCAAGTACGCCTGCCACAGCGGCAGCCAGGCGACGTGGTCGTCGGCGGTGACTTGGCGAAGGGTGATCTGGCTCATTCTGAAGCTCCCGGTTGAAGAATAAAGCGCGCGAGGGTCTGGTCGCGCACGTCTGCGCTGTTGGCCAGGCCCTCACGCACGCCGGCGATGTCTGCGGCGCTGCGGTTCTGGCTGAGTTTGCGTTTGCCGATCAGGCGCTCGATCGGCAGCGCAAAGCCGACAATCGCCTTGAGCATGCCGTCGATGTAGTCGGCCGGGGCATCGCTGACTTTCCAGGGCTGCTCGCGGCCGCCTTCGTGGCGGTCGGTCAGGGCGCTGACGAGTCCGAGCAAACGCTCGGCGTCGGTGAAGACTTCCGCTTTGCCATAAGCGTGCACCGCCAGGTAATTCCAGGTCGGCACCACTTTGCCGTGCTCGGCCTTGGCCGGGTAGAACGCCGGGCTGATGTAAGCCTCGGCACCGGCAAAAATCACCAGCGCTTCGCCGCCGTTTTGCAGGTCCTGCCACTGGGGGTTGGCTTTGGCGACGTGCCCGTACAGGGTGCCGTTCGGGCCTTCGTCGGGGTTCAGCAGCAGCGGCAAGTGGCTGGCCAGCAGGCCGTGCTCACCAACGGTGACCACTTGTGCCAGGCGTGTGTGCTGCATCAATTGCTGCAATTGGGGTAAGTCGTCGAGGACGAAGGCGCGCGGTGTGTACATGAATATTTTCCTTGGCGAATACCTGCATCCTAGGCAGGCTAATGGTTCGTTGTAAGAGCCATCTAGAACCAATTTCATAGGTCCAATCCCATGCTGCCGATCGAACCTCCGTTGTCATTCAACCCGGCAGGCATTGAGCTGGATCGCCGCCAAGGCCTGACGCGCCAGCTTTACCAGGCGTTGCGCCAGCGCGTGCTGGACGGGCGGCTGGTTGGCGGTACGCGCTTGCCCGCCAGCCGTGACCTGGCTGCGGCGTTGTCGATCTCGCGTAACAGTGTGGTGCGGGCCTACGATCAGTTGTACGCCGAAGGGTTTATTGAAGGCCGAGTGGGGGATGGCACCTATGTCGCTCAGCTGCCCACCGCGAAAAAACTATCCACAAAAGTGTCCACAGGGTTACACACAGGCTTATCCCCAGCCTTATCCACAAATTGGCTGGATTTGCCGGTCGTCTCCTCAGAGAAAGTTATCCACAACACGGCGTTGGGGCGGGTGAAAACCAACCACCTGGCCCTGCCGCCCAGTGGCCCGCCGAAGGCTTTCCGGGTGGGAGTGCCGGCGTTTGATCTGTTCCCGTTTGATGTCTGGGCCAAGCTGAATGCGGCTTTCTGGCGCAAGCCGGACTTGCAGCAGCTGTGCTATGGCGACCCTGCCGGGGATGAGCGCTTGCGTGGGCTGATCGCCGCGTATTTACGCAGCTCGCGCGGCCTGCAGTGCGCGGCTGAACAAATAGTGATCACCAGTGGCGCGCAGCAGGCAATCAGCCTTTGTGCACAGTTGCTGGTGGAGCCTGGCGACGGTGTGGCACTCGAAAATCCGGGGTACCGTGCGGCGGGGCATGCGTTTGCAATCGCTGGGGCCACGTTGCATGGCGTGGCGGTGGACACTGACGGCATCGACTGCACCGCGCTGAATGCCATCGACGATTGCCGGCTGGCCTATGTCACGCCCTCCCACCAATACCCCTTGGGCGTGGTGATGAGCCTGGCAAGACGCCTGGAGTTACTGGCGTGGGCCGAGCGCACTGACGGCTGGATCGTCGAGGACGACTACGACGGCGAATACCGCTACAGCGGCGCACCGCTGGCGCCCTTGGCGGCGCTGGACCGCAGTGGGCGTGTGTTGTACGTCGGCACGTTTGGCAAGGTGGCTTTCCCGGCATTACGCCTGGGCTACCTGGTGCTGCCCGCCGGCTTGGTCGACCCGTTCGCCCGGCGCCGCGCGGTGGATGTGCGGCACTCGGAGGTCAGCACCCAGGCGGTGATGGCCGAGTTCATGGCCGCTGGGCATTTTCAGCGGCATATCCGCCGCATGCGCCGGGCGGCGTTGAGCCGGCGCAACACCTTGCTGGCGGGGTGGCCGAGCGGGCTCGAAGGTGTGGGCAGCCTGCCGAATGTGACGGCAGGGCTGCACCTCACGGTCAGGGTCGACAGCCTGGCCCGCGAGCAGCAACTGTTGGCCAAGGCCCAGGCGGTGGGTGTCGAGGTCAACGGCTTGAGCAGCTATTGGCTGTCAAACTCCTGCACCCCGCCGGACCAACGCGCCGGCCTGGTGCTGGGGTTTGCCGCCGTGCCCGAAGCACACATCAACCTTGCGCTGAGCCGCTTGGCCCAGGCGTGGGGCTAGCCGGCTCGGGATTCAAAAACAGTCGCCTGGCGAGATGCGGGCCGATTTCACTGCGGTAGATCTCTATACCGGCTTGCTCGGAAACGGCGCCGCGTTGTTCGAATGCCCCGCCGAGGCGCCGCTGTTCAAGGGTTTTCAGATGCGCTGCGGTGTAGGCCTCGCCAGGCGCGTCCATCGAGGCATAGTGGAAGTGGGCGTACCACAAAATCCGCTTGTTCTTTTTTTCACGAATTTCGTATTCCTGGAGGAAATCCTTGTGCGGCCCCTTGAGGCGGCGGCGGGCGCCAATGAGTTCGATGGTGACCTCTTTGCCCACATACAGCAGCTCCAGGTGGGCGGCGGTGGGCGGGCGCTTCTTGAGCATGTCGAGCTTGATGCGATGTCCTTCGCGGTAGAGCTTCTTGACCGCCTCTTTGAGCTGCCCGCTGAGGGTCAGCGAAGCGGTGTTGTCGGTTTCGTTGCTGTCGTTGGACGCACGTTCGATATGGCTGCTGGCCTCCTCCAGTTTTTCGGCGTGGCGGTGCACTTTTTCTTCGATTTCCACGGGCAAGCGCTGGCTTTCGGTGGCCAGGCCCTTGGTGCGCTCGATAAAGCGGTCAACGTCGTTGAGCAGCGTCTGGCCGGTGCGCAGGCTGGCGGCGAGGCCCGGTCGTGGCGTGCGGGACGCCTGGGGGCGTAGCGGTTCACGCTTGACCCATACGCCCGGGGTCTTCTCATGGAAGGTGGCAATGACCTTGTGGGTCAGCGGCTCCTGCACATCCACCAGGCTGGGATCATCGGCTCGCGGTTTGCCGACGACCACACCCTTGAAGCGTGTCTTGATAATTTTGCGCGCAGGCAGGCTAACCCCGGCAGCTGGGGGGCGTGGTTGCAGTGCCTTGCGCTCGCGCAAGGCACTGGCCAGTTGCGCAAGGGTGCGCTGGGCGAACTCATCGGTCTGCATGCGCACTTCTTCCAGGGTCGCGGTCTGTATTTGCCCGGGGTACTCACCCGGCAGGTCGAGCAGGTCCTGGTTGATCACGGCGAATTGGTCCACCAGGTTGTCCAGCGCTTCGATGCGTTCGTCCAGCGGCGTGACGTCTTGGGCCGCATGCACTTCGAGTGAGCTCTGGATCGTCAAGTCGGCGGCCTCGGCGACCCGATTCAGCGCGGCCCTGACCTCACTGCGGGCGCTCGCCTCTCCTTCTTCTACACACAAAAAGCGCGACAGCGATACGCGGAATGCCTTGAGGTCATCGAGCTGCACGCTGGGCATGTTCTGGCGGGTGTCTTCCACCAGTTTCAGGCCGTTGACGCCCAGGCCTTGCAGCTCTTTGAAGCGTGAGTGCAGGTATTCCAGGTGCTGCACCAGCTGGCGGGTCATACTGTCCACACGCTGATGGTCGGCGGTCGTAGGCGAGTCTTTTTCCAGCAGCGGCCCCAGGCTTTGCAACAGGCCCTGAAAGTCGCCGATGTACTCGTCGATGGCTGCCCGCGTCAGCAGGATTTGCTGCTTGAGGTAGTTGATCATCCGGCCGGTGTAGTCGGGCACGGTATCCAGCAGGTTCAGGGACTTGAGCTGGCCGATCGGCACTTCGTACTCCTCCCGGCGCTTTTGCAGCTTGTCGATAAACGCGTCCCGTTCGGTGTGCGTGGCGGATGCCGGTGCCGCACGGCTGGCAGTACGGGCGGTTTCAAGCTCGGCGGCCTTCTGGCCACGCTGGCCTTCGAAGGCATCCAGTTGTTCGCGCAGGTCGGCAATGCGTGGCGGCCTCAGGCGTTGGCCTCTTTTCAGGCGGCTGCGTAACCCTGCACCGCGCAGGCGCAGGCGCGTGTCAATAAACCATTGGCCCAAGAGGTTGTTGATCAGCAATGGGCCGATGCGCGAGGGTTGCTTGGGGTCAATGATCATCACGCGGTCATTTTCATCGACCTTCACCTCGAACCATCGCTCTCCCACCGCTGCATACCACTGCGTGCCCAGCGGGTAGAGGTGCTGATGCACGCCCGCTTCGGTGCTCTGCGCACCCAGCCCTTCGGGTTTGGCCACGCTGAAACTCTCCAGGGTTTTTTTCAGGCTCAGGGGCTTGCGTGTCAGGGCCGCCAGGCTATGCAACGGCGACTCATGGCCGGTGGGCAATTCGGCAGTCTGGATATCGGTTTGCTGGGTCACAGGTGCAGGCGCCGTGGGCGTGACCTCATCGGGGGCCTGCACTTTTTTGAGCGCCGGCTCAGTCGTTGGTTTGCGCCGTTCGGCCATGTGCAGCACGAGGGCCATGCCCAGGTTCAGAAACACGTCGGTCAGCGCCGACCACTGCGCCTTGGTGTCTGCTGCGTCATGCGCCTCGACGGCTTGCGCGAGGTCGTCCATGAGCTGGCCGACCCACGCAGCCGTGCCCACGGTTTTACCGAGAAATGGCAGCGCCGCATTGAAGATCAGCCAGCCTGCGTGTTTGAAGCTTTCCCAGCGGCCTTCGGCGTTGGAGACCGATTGTCGATCGGCCAGGGTCACCAGTGCGTTGGCGTTGGCGGTGAACAGGCTGGCCAGGTAATCACCGCCCATGACTTCGTCGGTCAAGGCGATCGGGCCGCTCATGACCACGGCGGTCAATGGCTCAATCAGCAGTTTGGACAGCACCCAGGGCGACGACAGCGAGCCCGGAAACACAAATTGGGCATAGCCGAAACGCGCCTGGTCGGGCAGCCAGGCCAGTACGGCCTGGCGCAGTGGGGTGTCCTGCTTGATGGCGTAGATCAGGTTGGTCCGCGAGGCGAACTGCAGCAATGGCGTGGTGGACAGGGGTTGGTACAACAGGCAAGGGCCGGCATTGGCAGCCTGGGGGCCGATCACAAACATGTTGTCGACCTTGTCGGCCCGTTGCGTGAGGCGCAGGGTCGGAATGAACGCGAGTGGACGGATGACGATCAGCTGGCCGTCGACCTTGCGTTGTTCGACGGCGTCGGACAGCACGGCGCAGACATAGCGATAGCCTAATTCATCCACGCCGAACTGGCGCCGCATCTTGTATTGCAGGGCCAGCAGCGGCAGCTGAACGCGCAATTGGTCGATATAGAGCTTTTGTCGCCGTGTGGTTTGTTGCGGGTCATCCAGCAGGGTGCGCTTGATCAGCGCCGGGTACTGCAGGCCGATATTGACTTGGGTGATCAGCCCTTCCAGGTAGGTAACCGTCAGCCAGTCCGGCAGGCTGCCGCCGTTTTCAGTGCTCAGGGTCTTGTCGCCCAAGGGCAGGGCGATCAGGTTTTGCAGCGCCAGCTCGACGAGGTCGAAGGAGGTGCTCTGCACCCAGCCCGGGGCGGTGAACAAGCCCACGACCTCCAGGCTGGTCACCGTGATGCGCAGTTTCTGCAGGTTGATGCTGGTTGCCTGCGGGTAATCCTTGAGCATCTGTTCGCGCAGGGCCTGCAAGGCATATTCACGAATCGGCGCGATACCGTCCTGATAGCTTTGGCTGGACTGGCGTTCGTTGAGCTGCGCCAGGTCCAGCAAATAGCGGTTGTACAGTGAAATGTCGGCCAGCGGTGCGTCTTTCAGCCAGTCGGGCAGCGCCTTGCGTAACCATTCAAGCCGGGCCTGGCGCGGGGATGGCAGCTGGTTGAAGTCCAGCAGCAGGTCGCGTTCCAGCGGGTCTTCGGTGGCTTCGATCTCGGCGTCGAATAGGTTGAATTGGCCGATGGCCTCGATCTGCAGGCCAATCAGCACACAAGCCTGGTGTTCGAAAAAATCCCCTTCCGGCTCGAACAGTCGCCAGTGCAGGGGGTGGCCATGAGGATTGATTACGTGACGGCTGAGCGCCTCGCCCAGGTCATGCAGGCTGTCGAACCTCTCGTAGCCGCTGCCCAGTGAGTAGGCGAGGATCATCGTCTGCTGCTCGTGAGTTCCGATCAGCACCGAGAAGGCGGTGAGGTTGAGGTGTTCGACGACGTCGTTGCGGCTGACGTCCACGTCGATCAGGTAAGTGCGGGTGCGGTATTTATCGTGCGCCAGGCGTATGGCGTAGTCCGGGTGCTGGAACACCAGTTGGGCCATGGCGCGTTCGTCTTCGTCCCAAGGGCCGGCCTTGAGGTCCCAGAGTTTGCGCAAGGCGCCGGCCAGGGTTTGCCAGCGGGTGCCGTTGGGGCCGTCGGTCTGGTTCCAATAATCGAGTTGTTGTTCCTGGAATGCGATAAACAGCAGAGGCGCCAGTTCGTTGACCAAGCGGCCGATGGCGTCGATACGCACGGGCAGCTGCACGTCCGGGCCGGTGCTGGAGCGGTAGGTGAGGTACTGCTCGCCGTCGAAGTAATTGACCTGCCCGCCGGCCATGGCGATGCGGGCCAGGGCGCCGCTGAGGGATTCATGGTGCGCCAGCCCCGGCAGAATCTTGCCGTCTCGCACGATCCAGAACGGCGACACCACTACCGCCAGGTTCGGGTCGATATCCAATTGTGGGTATAGCTCTTTCAGGACCGGGCGCAACGCGTTGCTGGCCACATCGCGTAGCGTCGGGCCGGTGGTGAGTTGGGTAATCAGCGTGTTGGTATTCAGGCTGCCGGTGGGTGACGAGGATTCGGGCATGGGGGCGATCCAGCTAATAAAGGGATCGCCCCACAGTAGTCAGCTGCCCGGCTGGCTGGCGGTAGTTAGTTAGGTGCCCGACTTGATCTTGGTCCACGCCCGCGTCCGCGCGCGCTCAGCATCGCGGCCCAGGGGCTTCAAGGTGTAGAGCGTGGCCATGGCGGCCTCGGTGGGGTACAGGTTGGGGTTGCCTCGGATCGCCGGGTCCACCAGCGAAGTCGCGTCCTTGTTGGGGTTCGGGTAGCCGACAAAATCGCTGATCGGCGCGATTACACCGGGTTGCAGCAAGTAGTTGATAAAGGTGTAGGCGTCACCGGGGTTTTTCGCGCCTTTGGGGATCGCGAGCATGTCGAACCAGATCGGCGCGCCTTCCTTGGGCAGCCGCATGTCTACGGTCACGCCGTTGTTGGCTTCCTTGGCGCGGTTGGCGGCCTGGGAAAAACTGCCGGAGTAGCCGACTGCCACACAGATGTCACCGTTGGCGATATCCGCCATGTACTTGGAGGAGTGGAAGTAGGTGATGTAGGGACGGATCTTCATCAGCAACGCCTCGGCTTTTGCATAGTCCTTCGGGTTGCTGCTGTTGGGGTCCAGGCCGAGGTGTTGCAGGGCCAATGGCAGGATCTCCGACGGCGAATCGAGCAGGGCCACGCCACACTGCTTGAGCTTGCTGATGTTCTCTTCCTTGAAGATCAGGTCCCAGCTGTCCACCGGTGCGTTCGCGCCCAGCGCGGCCTTGACCTTGTCCGGGTTGAAGCCAATCAGGATGGTGCCGTACATGTAGGGCACGGCGAACTTGTTGCCGGGGTCGTTGGCCTCGATCAGCTTCATCAGTTTGGGATCGAGGTGGTTCCAGTTCGGCAACTGGCTGCGGTCCAGGGGTTGGAACACGCCGGCCTCGATCTGCTTGGCCAGGAACACGTTGGACGGCACCACCACGTCATAGCCGGAATTGCCGGTCAGCAGCTTGGCTTCCAGGGCTTCGTTGGTGTCGAAAATGTCGTAGACCAGCTTGATCGCCGGGTTCTGCGCCTTGAAATCTTCCAATGCCTTGGGAGTGATGTAGTCGAACCAGTTATAGACCCGCAAGGTTTTTTCTTCGGCGTGGGCGGCGCTGCTTAACACAGCGGCGCAGAGCACAAGAGACTTGAGCATGTTCATTCGGCTGACCCCTCAAAACCTTCGAGAACGTTGACGGCATTGATGCCGATTTCTTCCACGGCGTAACCGCCTTCCATTACAAACACCGTCGGCTTGCCCAGGCGGGCGATACGCGCGCCCATGGCCAGGTAGTCCGGGCTGTCGAGCTTGAACTGCGAGATCGGGTCGTCCTTGAACGTGTCGACACCCAGCGACACGACAATAACGTCGGCGCCGTAGGCCTCGATCTGCTGGCAGGCCTGTTCCAGCGCGGCACTCCAGGTGTCCCAGCCGGCGCCGGCCGGCAGCGGGTAGTTGAAGTTGAAACCTTCACCCGCACCGTCGCCCAGCTCATCGGCATAGCCCAGGAAAAACGGAAATTCCGCTTCCGGGTGGCCGTGGATCGAGGTGAACAGCACATCGCTGCGCTCATAGAAGATCGACTGGGTGCCGTTGCCGTGGTGGTAATCCACGTCGAGGATCGCGACTTTTTTGTGGCCCTGATCGAGAAACGCCTGGGCGGCAATCGCGGCGTTGTTGAGGTAGCAATAGCCGCCCATCAAGTCGCCTGCGGCGTGGTGCCCCGGTGGACGGCACAAAGCGAAGGCGCTGTGGGCGCCTTGCTGGATCGCCGCCTGCGCGGTGAGGGCGACTTGCGCCGCGCTATAGGCTGCTTGCCAGGTGCCGGCGGTGATCGGCGCGCCGCCGTCGAAACTGTAATAGCCGAGCTGGCCGTGCAGGCTGGTGGGCAATACGCGGCGCAGGGTGCGCGCCGGCCAGGTGTAGGGCAACAAGTCGCCGTCCTGGCCGTACTCGGTCCAGCGCGCCCAGGCACCTTTGAAAAAGTCCAGATACTCGGCGCTGTGGATACGTTGCAGGGGCGCCAGGCCAAAGTCGTCGGGCGCCCGCACCGGGCCCAATTCGCGGTCCATGACGCGTTGCAGCACATGGTCGGCACGCGAGGGCATTTCGAAGCAGGGCATCAATTGGCCGTCCATCAATTCGCAGCGGCCGTGGTGCAGGTGGTGATCGTCCGAGTAGATCGTCAGCATATTGTTGTTCTCCGCAAGCTTATCGGTGGATGCAGTCTTGCGGGCGGCAAGCTTTATGAGAACGGCAGGAGCGGCCAAAAGGGGATTGATATGGCCAAATTGTGTGTCCTGAATTCGCCCCTCAATGGGGCGTCATGCTCGAAATTGGCTCGGCGCTACGCCGCTCCAGCGCACGAACGCGTGCCTGAAACTGGCGGTTTCGCTGAACCCCAGGGCTTCGGCGATCTGATAAATCGGCAAGCGGTCTTCAGCCAGCAACTGTTTGGCGCGGTCAAAACGTAGTTCATCAAGCAAGGCTTGATAGCTGCTGCCCAGTTCATGCAGGTGGCGGCGCAAGGTCCGCGCCGAGCAGTTCAGCTGTTCGGCCAGGCCTTCCAGGCCGGGCGCGGCGTTGAGTTGGCTGGCGAGCAGCTGGCGAATTCGCCCCAGCCAGGCCTGGCGCCCGGTGAATTCCAGGTTCTGTTTGCGACAGCGTTCGGCCATGGCCTGGTGGGTGATGGCGTCGGCCAGAGGCAGTGGCTGGTCCAGCCAGCTGCGGTCGAAAGCAAAGGCATTGGCCGTGGCCTGGAATTGCAGGGGGCAGGGGAAACTGTCGGCGTAACGCAGCTGGTAGTGCGGGGCTTCGTGCGCAAAGCGCGCCCCAAGCAAGGGCAGCGGTTGGCCCAGCAGGTCGTCGCAGATCACTTTCAGCGAGGCCAGGCACAGTTCGACATTGAACATTTCCAGTGCCGGGTTTTCCCGGTAGTCGCCGGCCGTAAACCAGATGCGTTCGCCGTCCTCGTCAAGGCTCAGCTCGAAAAGTGTTCCCAACAGCGCCGGGTAGCGCAGTGCCAGGCGCAAAGCGTCACCGAAGGTGGCACTGGTGAGCAGGGCATAGCCGAGCATGCCGTAGGACGAGACGTGCATCCGGCGGCCCAGTTCCAGGCCAATATCCTGGCGCAGGGCCACGGCGTTGGCGCACACGCGCATTTCCTGGTTGGTGGTGATCCGCGTGTCGGCACGGGTCAGATCCGCCACGCAGATACCGCTGCCAGCCAGCAGCGTATCAAAGGGCAAGCCCTCGGCCTTGAAGGTGCTGAGCACCAGGGACACGGCATTGAGGGTCGTGAGGTGGGAGTGCAACATAGGAACTTCCAGCCAGGGGTGGCTGGAAGTTGAGCAAGTTATATGCCGGTCAGCTCAGTTCGCCGCACAGGTCGAGCTCCACCAATCGGCGCACTTCCTGGGTTGCCAGCCCGGCACCGAGCAGCGCCTGCAACTTGCCGAATGCCGCCTCACGGGTCATCCCGCCGCCCGACAACACGCCAACGCCACGCAGGCGGCTGCCGGCTTCGTACACGTCCAGCTCCACACCGCCTTCATGGCATTGGGTGATCGCGACCACGACCACGCCGTTGTCTTGCGCGCGTTGCAGGCTGGCGAGAAAGGCCGGGTTGTCGCTGGGCCCGGTACCGCTGCCGAAGCATTCCAGTACCAGCGCCTGGATGCCGCTGTCGATCAATGCGTCCAACTGCGTAGCGGCGATGCCCGGCACCAGCGGCAGCACGCCGACATTGGCCGGGGCCTTGTCATGACCGTAGCCCAGTGCGGCAGGGAGGTTATCCGCCTTGGCCACGCCGCCGTTGCGTTGCAGCGCGGCAAACGGGTGGCGACCAAAGCTGCGGATCTTCGCGCAGCGAGTCGGCGCCATCAGCGCGCCGTGGAAGTACAAGTGCACGCCCGGCGCCAGGCCTTCGCCCAAGGCTGCCAGTGCGCCGCTGACGTTTTCCCAGGCATCGCTGTCGGGCACGCCGGCCGGCAGCATCGAACCGGTAAACACCACCGGCGCGGGCAGGCCAAGCAGTTGAAAACTCATGGCGGCCGCGCTGTAGGCCAGGGTATCGGTGCCGTGCAGCACCAGCACCGCGTCGCAGCCTGCGTCCACCGCCTCGACCACGGCGACGCGCAGGCGCTGCCAGTAGGCGGGGGTCATGTTGGCGCTGTCGATCAGCGGGGACATTTCCCGGAAGCGCCAGGCCGGTGTTTGCACGTTGGCAAGCTGTTCGCGCATGCGCGCTTCAAAACCTGACGCTGGCGCCAGGCCGTTGGCGCTGGCCTGCATGCCGATGGTGCCGCCGGTGTAGAGCACCATGATGGTGTGAGCTGGTTGCATCAGAATCTCCTGAACGAAAAACGCCGCCGGGCCCAGAGCATGCCCAAGGCCGGGCGGCGTGTCATCTATCTAGGTGTGTGACGCTCAGCGTTGCGCTTGAGCGTTCAGTTCAGCCGACGTTTGAGCGGCTGGCTCAGACTTGACCGGGTTGGCCGGCCAGGCCTTGCGGTCCAGGTCCAGGTCGGGGAACTGGCTGGAGTCGAACACCGGGGTCTTGATGCCCGCCGCGCGCTGGTTGTCGTAGTCATTCAGGATGCGCATGGCGATCTTGAACAGGAACGCCAGGGCGAACAGGTTGACGAACGCGAGCAGGGTCATGGTGATGTCGGCGAAGGCGAACACAGTGCTCAGGTTCTCGATGGAACCCCAGAAAATCAGCACCAGCACCAGCGCGCGGTAGCCCATCAGCACCTTGCGGTTGTCACCGACGATGAAGCGCAGGTTGCTCTCGCCGAGGTAGTAGTTGTACATGATCGAGGTGAACACGAACAACGCCAGGGCCACCGAGATGAACATCCGGCCCCAATCGCCAACCACCGCCGCCAGAGAGTTCTGGGTCAGGGCAATGCCGTCGCCTTCAAAGCCCGGGGTGTAGAAGCCGGAGAGCAGGATCAGCAGTGCGGTGCAGGTGCAGATTACGAAGGTGTCAAGGAACACGCTGAACGCCTGCACCACGCCTTGGGCGATCGGGTGTTCCACCGAGGCCACTGCGGCCACGTTAGGCGCACTGCCCAGGCCGGCTTCGTTGGCGAACACGCCGCGCTTCACGCCCATGATGATCGCGCTACCGACCAGGCCACCGAAGGCTTGGTCGAGGCCGAACGCGCTCTTGACGATGGTCGCGAGCATGGCGGGCACGTGGTCGAATTGCAGCACGATCACGTACAGGGTCACGGCGATGTACACCAGGGTCTTGACCGGTACCAGCAGGTCGGCGATCGAGGCGATGCGCTTGATCCCGCCGATGAACACCAGGCCGAGCAATACCGCCAGGGCCAGGCCGGTGTAGGTGGTGTCCAGGCCGAACGCGTTGTTCAGCGAGTGCGTCACGGCGTGGGCTTGCAGGCCGTTGAAGGCAAACCCGAAGGTCACCAGCAGCAGGAACGCCATGACCATGCCCAGCCAGCGCTTCTGCAAACCGTGCTGGATGTAGTAGGCCGGGCCGCCACGGTAGGTGCCTTCGGCGTCGGTGCGCTTGTACAGCTGGCCGAGGGAGCACTCGATAAAGCTCGAGGACATGCCCACCAGCGCAGTGACCCACATCCAGAACACGGCACCCGGGCCACCCAGGGTCACGGCAATGCCGACACCGGCGATGTTGCCGGCACCGACGCGGCCGGCCAGGCTGAGCATCAGCGCCTGGAACGAACTGAGTTGGCCGGAGCTGCTCTTCAGGCTGTCTTTAAACACCGAGAACATGTGGAAAAAGTGGCGCAACTGAACGAAACGCGAGCGAATCGTAAAATAACCACCGAGCCCGACAATGAGCACGATCAGTACTTTCCCTGAGAGGAAGTCGTTGATGACTTCGAGCATGGAGTGTTCCTCGCTGATTTTTCTAATGGCAAAAACGCAGGACGGTTCGACGCATCGCTCGGCACCAGGCAGTGCACGACGCTTCGACCCCAATCCTTTTGCGGGTGTTGTTATTCATGCGGTTTCGCGTTGTCCAGGGTCTCGTTACCGACGATCTCTGACGCGAAGAGGGGCGGCACTATACCTAGGTGCGCGCCAGCCGTCTGCAAGGGGCGCAATTGACCGAGGAACGGTCAATCGGAAAAGTCGCGCTGAGGCTGATCAATCAAGGCCTGGTTTCACACCTGTGGCGAGGTGAGGGAGCGTGCATAGCGTTAATTTCCTCTGCCTCGCTGCTCATCAGCGACTGGGCGTGGAATCCCGAGAAAGAAGAGGCTACAGCGTCGTCATAAAATATCAGACTTATACGACGAAGCTCCCGGAATCGTCCGACTTTACCCTCAGTAAATCCCTCTCCAAAGTTTGGCCTGCCACTGACTTTTCCTTACTCGTTTACTTCGATTGAAATGCGTCACGCGTCAGTTTTCTTATCGAGATGAGCAGGAGCGCGCGGCCGAAGAAACCATGATAAGAGGCAAAAAAATGAGCGTAGGTTATTTTATTGGCCTGGGTGACAAGACCACCTGCGGCGGGGAAGTGCTGGACGGGGATAAAAGCTTCGACATACATGGCCTCTTTCATGCTTGCGAAGGTGACCGCGTGAGCTGTGGCAAGGACGGGCAGGTTTATAAAATTGTCAGCGGCATTTCCCACATGAATAGTCGTGGCAGGCTAATGGCAGGCACTCTGGATAGTTACAGCGACTGCCCTTGTAAGGCCGAACTGATTCCTTCGGTATTTTCAGCCAAGTACAGCAAAGGTAACGCCGCAGTGAGCGCCCGCGGAAGAGCAGCCGCACCGGCGCAAACAGCTACCACGCCGGGAGCCACATCTCAAAACGCTTATGCCCCGTCGAGTCATTCGATCCCTCGCGTATTTAACGGTCTCTCGGGACAGGATCCAGGTTTTTATATCGTCCCCAAAAGCATGACCCGCGAAGCTATGGAAACCACACTGTTTCCCATTCGGGACCCGGCGGTAATGCGCAAGTTTCAATCGCTGAATCCCAACACAGGCCACGTCAAAGCTGGTTCGATAATCGTGCTCAGCGATCCGAACAACACCTCCTGCACGTATCAGGAAGCGCAACTGATGCAGGCTGTCCAACACGTCGATGCCTCCCTGGATGCCTTGACGCCGGATGAGGCTGACTTTCTATACCGTCATGGTGCCGAAATCGCCGGTTTTATCGGGCATACCTCTACCTGGCTTGGCGTCAGCGCGGTGGTGATGGAAAAGCATCTGAACAACCTGCGCGAGACGCTGCAGGCCATGGAACGACTGCATCAGGACAGTTATCGACAGCACGGGCACCTTAGATCAGCGCAGTTCTTTGCGGATCGTCAGCGGTTGATGAGTCAGTTGGATGCTCATTTGCTTAACTCCACTCGCTTGCGCGGGCAGACAACCTTGGGCGATCACCCCAAGTTGAAAACCGCCTTGGGTATATCCAGTCGCAGTCTGGTGCATCACTGGGACAAAGCAGGTGGGCCGGGGCAGATTCCCGGGTATGCGGCTCATGTTGAGGCGACGAGTCGAGCTGCAAAATACATGAAAGCAGGTGGTTACATCGGGATTGGCCTTGGCGGTGTATCTTCCTCGCTAGCGATACAGCAGGTTTGCAATAACGATTCCGGTGCGGCTTGCGAAAAGATCAAGTTCACAGAGGGTGGAAAGTTCGCCGGCTCGGTTGGCGGCGGTGCATTTGGTGGATCAGCAGGCAGTGTTGCTGGTGGCGCGATCTGTCTGGCACTTGGTGTTACAACCGGTATAGGAGGCGTTGTGTGTGTCGCGACTTTAGTTGGGGCAGGCGCTTGGGTGGGCACGACTATCGGCGGTATGCGTGGAGAACAGATAGGATAAAAACTGTACGAGAAAACTTTGCCATGACAACGGATGAGTCTTGGAACGCTTGGTTAGAAATTTGGCTTTTGGCCAGCCCATTCCTTCTTGGATTTACTGGTCTCGCGCTTCACTTATATCTTACTTGCCGTCACATGGATGCCATAAAAGAGGCTTTGAAAAACAGCCGTTATATCTATCTTTGGGGAGACAGCCTTGGGAAGCGCGGTTTGATTTGGTCTCTTTTGGAAATGTCACAAATAGCCGGAATGATCCTGATGCCAAAGGCGCATATCCGGCTGGGCAACTTGGATCCAGTGGACTTTGAAACCTTCCCACGCTATCTAAAACGTCTTTTCATAATCACTACGACGCTGATCTGTACGGCTCTGATTTGGTTGGCGGCTGCGTACATTCTGGCAAAGTTCAAGTAACCCAAGCGGGCCTCACCCGAGGCCCGATATCAGCAAAAGCCAACTGCCAGCGCACAACCCCTGTGGGAGCGGGCTTGCTCCCGAATGCGCCATACCAGCCACTACATGCGTTGACTGACCCACCATCCCAGGCGAACGCTGAAGGGCAGTAAGGGAGAAATGTTTTTATATGAAACGCAGTAGATGGATGCGAGGGCTTTATATAAGGAGAGGAATGACAGGCAAAAAAAAGGGCCTGAAGAACGAGCCTTCAGGCCCTCAAAAGGTGAGAGGTGTCTAGTCCCTCAACCTGGTGAGCGGTGCAACAAACGCTTAGGCCTTCAACGGGACCAAGCGTGGAGCGATCATGTTTTCGGGGCGCAGGATGTCGTCGAGCATGGCGTCGTCGAGCAAGCCTTCTTCGCGCACTAGTTCCAGCACGCCGCGGCCGCTTTCAAGGGCGATTCGCGCAATGCGGGTGGCGTTTTCATAGCCGATATACGGATTCAGCGCGGTGACCAGGCCGATGGAGTGCTCCACCAGTTCGCGGCAGCGGGCTTCGTTGGCGGTGATGCCGACGATGCAGTGTTCACGCAGCATGTCCATAGCGCGCTGCAGCAGGCGGATCGAGTCGAAGATCTTGAAGGCGATCAGCGGCTCCATCACGTTCAGTTGCAGCTGGCCGCCTTCGGCTGCCATGGTCAGGGCCAGGTCGTTACCGATGACTTGGAACGCGACCTGGTTCACGGCTTCCGGGATCACCGGGTTGACTTTGCCGGGCATGATCGAGCTGCCTGGCTGGCGCGCCGGCAGGTTGATCTCGTTGATGCCGGTGCGTGGGCCGCTGGACAGCAGGCGCAAGTCGTTGCAGATCTTCGACAACTTCACCGCGGTACGCTTGAGCATGCCGGAGAACAGCACGAAGGCGCCCATGTCGGAGGTGGCTTCGATCAGGTCGGCGGCCGGTACCAGCGGCTGGCCGCTGATCAGGGCCAGGCGTTGTACGGCGAGCGCCTGGTAGCGCGGGTCGGCGTTGATGCCGGTGCCGATGGCGGTGCCGCCCAGGTTCACTTCGGTCAGCAGCTCTGGCGCCAGGGTTTTCAGGCGGGCCAGGTCTTCACCGAGGGTGGTGGCGAAAGCGCGGAATTCCTGGCCGAGGGTCATCGGCACGGCGTCTTGCAGTTGGGTGCGGCCCATTTTCAGCACGTGGCCGAATTCAACGCCTTTGGCGGCGAACGCCTGGATCAGGCTGTCGAGGCTGGCCAGCAGCGCGTCATGGCCCAGCAGCAGACCCAAACGGATCGCGGTCGGGTAGGCGTCGTTGGTCGACTGCGCCATGTTCACGTCATTGTTGGGGTGCAGGTACTGGTACTCGCCCTTGTTGTGGCCCATGGCCTCCAACGCGATGTTGGCGATGACTTCGTTGGCATTCATGTTGGTTGAAGTGCCGGCGCCGCCTTGAATCATGTCCACCACGAACTCTTCGTGGAAATCGCCGCGGATCAGGCGGGCACAGGCTTCGCTGATGGCTGCGTGCTTGGCTTCGCTGAGCTGGCCCAACTCGCGGTTGGCGTCAGCGGCCGCCTGCTTGACCATTGCCAGGCCGACCACCAATTTCGGGTAATGCGAAATCGGAACGCCCGAGAGGCGGAAGTTATTCACCGCTCGCAGGGTCTGGATGCCGTAATACGCTTGAGCGGGTACTTCAAGTACGCCAAGCAGGTCTTTTTCTGTGCGGAATGATGCAGCGGAGGACATGACGGAAATCATCTCGATAGGGACCCGGAACTGGCCGGAACGCTGCGAATGCTAGGCTTGTGAGCGTTTTTGGGCCAATGCTGTTCAGCACTGGCCTATGCACAAACGGCATAATGTAAGTGTGACCCAGCTATCATGGCGGGCGTGTGTGCCAAAATGGTGCGTACCCGTGGGAGGATGTGATGAACCTTGAGAGCAAATGGCTGGAAGACTTCAGCGCCTTGGCGGCCACCCGCAGCTTTTCCCAGGCGGCGGAGCGGCGCTTTGTCACCCAGCCGGCGTTCAGCCGGCGTATCCGCAGCCTGGAAGCCGCGCTGGGCCTGACGTTGGTCAACCGCTCGCGCACGCCAGTCGAATTGACGGCGGCGGGTCAGCTGTTTCTGGTGACCGCACGCACTGTGGTCGAGCAGCTCGGCGAGGTACTGCGACATTTGCATCACCTGGAAGGCGGGCAGGGCGAAGTCATGCAAGTGGCGGCGGCGCATTCCCTGGCGTTGGGCTTCTTCCCGCGCTGGATTGCGCAATTACGCAACGAAGGCCTGAATATCGCCACGCGGTTGGTCGCTACTAACGTAGGCGATGCCGTGCATGCGTTGCGCGAGGGCGGTTGTGACCTGATGCTGGCGTTCTACGACCCGGACGCCGCGATGCAGATGGACGCGGAGATCTTCCCGTCGCTGCACTTGGGCAACACCGAGATGCTCCCGGTGTGCGCCGCCGATGCCGACGGCCAGCCGCTGTTT
This sequence comes from Pseudomonas sp., assembly GCF_049590575.1. GTDB lineage: Bacteria > Pseudomonadota > Gammaproteobacteria > Pseudomonadales > Pseudomonadaceae > Aquipseudomonas. Next base: position 18,336 of record NZ_JBAWDE010000393.1, on the reverse strand, counting down.
GACCTCGAAGGCGAGGGCAGCGTACCGCTTTTGGCCTACAGCGCCGGTGCGTTTCTGGGGCGCTCGGTAAACCTGCTGCTGCGCCAGCGTGCGCTGCGTTTCACCACGGTGTACGAAACCGCCATGGCCGACAGCCTCAAGAGCATGGCGCTGGAGGGCCTGGGTATCGCCTGGGTGCCGCAACTGAGCGTGCGTGCCGAATTGGCGCGGGGCGAACTGGTGGTGTGCGGCGGCCCGCAATGGCATGTGCCGTTGGAGATTCGTCTGTATCGCTGTGCGTTGGTGCGTAAGGCGAATGTACGGTTGTTGTGGCGCAAATTGGAAGGTGGGGCGGCGGGCCCCAGTTCTTGAATAAGAGAAAATCAATGTGGGTGGATTCCCCTGTCCATCAGTAGTGGTGCCGCGACAGTTCAAGGGAACTGACTGAGATAGGTACGAATGTTTTCTCTGTTTTTGTCACTGAAGCGGTAGGTTTGCCCCGGGGGCTGAGGTATGCCGTCCCCCCCGTTCATGATCGATGGCTTGTAGCCGAGGTAGGAACGCAGGTAAGGGTTTTTGCGGATGGCCTCCTGAGGGTTACCCTGGCGCAAGGTCGTAATGAGTGCCGAGGTAGAAAGGTCATGAAAAACGGTCCGGCTGGGTGGGTTGAAGCCAATGTCCGCGTCTTCATGAGTTGCACCGAGCATATGGCCTATCTCATGGGCGGGATTGCGGTCCAGGGCCGGGGCTATTCCGCCGTCCTCATTGGCGACGCCCTGATCTTTGGGATTTATTATACTTTTGGTCAACAATAATGCCTTGTTAAGCGGCTGGTCCAAGTCGTATCGGGCCCTTATTGGGTGGTACTCGTCAAGCCATGTATTGATCGTGTCATTGAGGTCTTCATTTTTATATTCCAGGTTGCTAAGTTTACTGTTTTCTACCAACTTAATGTTGACTTCGCGACCACTGATATCCCTTAGTTCTTTCTCCAGCCAGGAAAAGTGAAGTTTTCTAAGTGTGTCGGGATTCTCGTTTTTCAAGTCTTCATGGAGAAAGACCGTTATGTTGATGGGCCGCTGGAGCACGGTTTCTGAGCGGGGGGACGTTATTGATTGGGCGTGCAGCGGCTCGCTTTGTGGCGCGAAGGGACGGTATTGGGACGCAGAGTTGATATGCATGGTTTTGTACCTGGAATATGAACTTTGGCATGTATTGAAACACGCTCAAATAGTCGGAAAAAGCGTCGATATGTAATGGGTTTTTACCGTCATTGCATTTACAATCAATATAAAAAATTTTGTGTCTTTTATTTACTCCTCGCTGCGTCAGAGCTCTGGCACTCGAGTGATGTGGGCGTGTGACGGATAGTCGCCCGAAGGGCTGTATATTTGCGTTATTTGGCGTGAACCTGGGCGTCAAGCATCCCTACTTTCACGCCGCTCTGAAAACACTCCGTGCCGAGCAGACTGGCAGCGTCCTGGACCATCAAGTTCCACGCATTGCCTGAGGTTGATGGATGAAAGTCGGTGCAATCGGTGATGGCCAATTGGGCCGCATGCTGGCCCTGGCGGGGACGCCGCAGGAGATGGACTTGGTTTTCCTTAAGTGGCTCGTGGCGAATTTGAAAACATGGCCGCGCAAAAAGATAAGCGCTGCTTTTCACCACGTGGATATTGATAGGGCGCGTGGCCAAGGTCTCGAGTTCGGGTTTAAGCCATGAAAAATAATGTTTGTGTAAAGACGAAGATTTTTTATGCATTAATTCCTTGTGCGTAAATACGGTCATTGTGATGAGTTTCAAGGGGCTGATGACGGGGCGAGTTTTAAGTGGGATCAGTTGCCAAATACGATGGTGGTTCTCGTCAATCTTCGAGCGAAATTGAGGTCGCTGTCGCAAGTGTGCTGGCAGCGGGATATGCGTTGACTTCAAAGTCAGTAAACAGGCTGGTTCAAGGTGTAAGACAGATGGTCACCCAAGGGGCTGTTTATCTGCGTTATTACGGTATACTGCGCGGCCTTCGGCCGGTCCAACCGGCCAAATTTCGTACAACAAGCCACGCCGGATTTCCCGCGTGGCTTGTTGTTTTTTGACGCGCCTGCGGGCGCCCAGAGAGAAGAGGCACGACGATGAGTGCATTGGTTGGCGTGATCATGGGCTCCAAGTCCGATTGGTCCACCCTTAGCCACACCGCCGATATGCTGGAAAAACTCGGCATTCCGTATGAAGTGAAAGTGGTCTCTGCCCACCGCACCCCGGATTTGCTGTTCCAGTATGCCGATGAAGCAGAATCCCGTGGCATCGAGGTGATCATCGCCGGTGCCGGCGGCGCTGCGCACCTGCCAGGCATGTGCGCAGCCAAGACTCACCTGCCAGTGCTTGGCGTACCGGTGCAGTCGTCGATGCTCTCGGGCGTGGATTCGCTGTTGTCCATCGTGCAGATGCCGGCTGGCATCCCGGTGGCGACCCTGGCGATCGGCAAGGCTGGCGCGATCAACGCCGCCTTGCTGTCGGCCAGCATCCTGGGCGCCAAGCACCCGCAGTTCCACGCGGTGCTGAAAAAATTCCGCGCTGAGCAGACAGACAGCGTGCTGGACAATCCAGACCCACGCATCGCCTGAGGTTGTTGACGATGAAAATCGGTGTAATCGGTGGCGGCCAATTGGGCCGCATGCTGGCCCTGGCGGGAACCCCGCTGGGGATGAACTTCGCTTTCCTGGACCCGGCGCCCGACGCCTGCGCGGCCGCGTTGGGTGAACACCTGCGCGCGGATTACAGCGACCCGGACCACCTGCGCCAACTGGCTGAAGAAGTCGACCTGGTGACCTTCGAGTTCGAAAGCGTCCCGGCCGAAACCGTGGCGTTCCTGTCGCAATTCGTACCGGTGTACCCAAGCGCCGAAGCCTTGCGCATCGCCCGCGACCGCTGGTTCGAGAAGAGCATGTTCAAGGAACTGGGCATCCCGACCCCGGCGTTTGCCGATATCCAGTCCCAGGCGGACCTGGATGCTGCAGTCGCCAGCATCGGCCTGCCGGCCGTGCTGAAAACCCGCACCCTGGGTTACGACGGCAAGGGCCAGAAAGTCCTGCGTACCGCCGCCGATGTGGTTGGCACCTTCGCCGAACTGGGCAGCGTCGCCTGCCTGCTGGAAGGCTTTGTGCCGTTCACCGGCGAAGTCTCGCTGATCGCCGTGCGTGCCCGTGATGGCGAAACGCGCTTCTACCCGTTGGTGCACAACACCCACGACAGCGGCATCCTCAAGCTCTCCGTGGCCAGTACCAATCACCCATTGCAGGCCCTGGCCGAAGATTATTCCAGCCGTGTGCTCAAGCAACTGGATTACGTCGGCGTGATGGCGTTCGAATTCTTTGAAGTCGACGGTGGCCTCAAGGCCAACGAAATCGCCCCGCGTGTGCACAACTCCGGGCACTGGACCACCGAAGGCACCGAGTGCAGCCAGTTCGAAAACCACCTGCGGGCGGTGGCGGGCTTGCCGTTGGGCTCCACGGCCAAGGTCGGCGAGAGTGCCATGCTCAACTTCATCGGTGTTGTGCCGCCGGTTGAGCGTGTGATCGCGATCGATGACTGCCACCTGCATCACTACGGCAAGGCCTTCAAGGCCGGGCGCAAGGTCGGCCACGCCAACCTGCGCTGCAAGGACCGCGCAACGCTGCAAGCGCAGATCCTCAAGGTCGAAGCGCTGATCGCCGAGCAATAAACCCTGGGATCGGCGGGAACCATTGGTCACCGCCGTCTCTCTGATTGCAGGATGGCAAAGCCTGACTAGGCTTTGCCATGACTCACATTCAATCAGAGGGAAATGCCATGGGTATCATCGGAACCATCTTTATCGGCCTGATCGTCGGCCTGCTGGCGCGTTTCCTCAAGCCTGGCGATGACAGCATGGGCTGGATCATGACCATCCTGCTGGGTATCGCAGGTTCGCTGGTCGCCACTTATGGTGGTCAGGCCCTGGGTATCTACCAGGCGGGTCAAGGTGCAGGCTTCCTCGGTGCGCTGATCGGCGCCATCGTGCTGTTGGTAATCTACGGCCTGCTGCGAAAAAAATGATTTAGCGTCACGGCCCTCTGCGCTGCGCAGGCGCAGAGGGCTAGAATGCCGACACTGTTAACCTTGTCGAGCCCCTGCATGCGCCGTCTTCTGTTCACACTCTTATTCCTGGGCTCCGGCCTGGTTCACGCTGGCGAGCTGCCGGAAACCGACTGGCTCGACCTGATGCCGCTGTCGGACCAGAAAGCCCTCGAAGCAATGCCCGAGATCGACCACAATTCCCCGGAAGCCCAAGGCACGTTCACCGACAAAGGTGGCCTGAAGCAAAGCAAAGGTTTGCCGGCGGTGATGTATTCGACCAAGACCGTGGCTGCCATGAACGGCAAGCACATCCGCATCGGCGGCTACCCGGTGCCGCTGGAAACCGACGCCAAGGGCCGCAGCACGTTGTTTTTCCTGGTCCCGTACCCTGGCGCTTGCATCCACGTGCCGCCACCGCCGCCTAACCAGTTAGTGCTGGTGCGCTATCCCAAGGGCTTGAAGCTGGATGATATCTACACGCCGCTGTGGGTCACGGGCACGTTGAAGGTGGAGAAGGTCAACAACGACCTGGCGGATGCGGCGTATGCGCTGGATGCGGGGAAGGTGCGGGTGGTGAAGGAGTCCGATCTCTAATACCCAACACAAAACCAAATGTGGGAGGGGGCTTGCCCCCTTCCCACATTTTCATCGGTGTCTCTACAGGGCGATGGCGGTGATGCTCACGCCCAATGTGTGGCTTTCACCCGGCGCCAGGCTCACCACATCGTCCAGCACATTCGCCGTCTCGATGCAGAGCATGCCCTGCCAGCCATCGTCGGCCATGTCGTCAAAGGCCTTGGCGCGTTCGGTCCAGGGGTTCCAGATCACGGTCGACCTGGAGCCCTCTGCGGTGAGTTGAATGCGGCGCTGCCAAGCGTTATCGACGATATTCAGCTGAGCCGGCGTGTCGAGGTAGATGCGATCGGTCTCGGCGCTGAAGTGCAGCAGGCCGGCTTGCTGTTTATTGCTCCAGCCGTCGGCGGTGTCGATATAAGCCCGCCCATCCAGGCCTTCAACCTGCACGTTGCGCACATCGCTCACGGCGAAGTAGGTGTGCAGCGCCTGGCTGAGGGTCACGACGTCGGCGTCACGGTTGTGGCTGGTAAGGCGGATATGCAACTGGTCGTCCAGCAGCAGGCTCAGCTTCAGGTCGACCTGATGCGGCCAGCCAGGGAAACCGCCCGCAGGTACCGGCAACACCAGGTCGACACGCAGTGCGGCGCCTTCGCGTTCAGTCGCGGCCAATTCCCACAGCGCGGTGCGCACAAAACCATGGGCGCCAGCGGGCTGGTCACTCTTGCGCATCGCCTTGACGCTTTGCGGGTTGCGGTCAAACACGCCAAACCACGGCCAGCACACCGGCACGCCGGTTCGAATGCCTTTGCCTTGCTTGAACACGGCTGCCGGGTTTGGCCAGATCAGCGGCTGCTCGCCCGAACGCTGGTAACTGAAGATGTGCGCGCCCTGTTGGGCAACCATCAGTTCGGCGCCGTTGTGGCGGATGCGCCAGCAGTCCAGTTCGTCGATTTTTACGCTTTCAACGTGGGGCGTAGGCATACACAGCACTCTTTATGGCAGGCAATGGGGCAATTGACCGTCAAAACCCGGCGAGGTTTAACGCGCCCGCGACGGCACCGAACGGGTGCGGCCACTGCCATCGATGGCGACGAACACAAATACGGCCTCGGTGACCTTGCGCCATTCGCTGGACAGCGGATCGTCGCTCCACACTTCGACCATCATCTGGATCGAGCTGCGGCCGATTTCCAGGGCCTGGGTATAGAAGGACAGTTGCGCGCCGACCGCTACGGGCACCAGGAACGCCATGCGATCAATCGCCACGGTGGCCACGCGCCCGCCGGCAACCTTGCTGGCCATGGCGGTGCCGGCCAGGTCCATCTGCGCGACCAGCCAGCCGCCGAAGATGTCGCCGAAACCGTTGGTTTCACGCGGGAGGGCGGTGATTTGCAGGGCGAGATCGCCTTGCGGAATAGGATCTTCTTGTTCGAGTTCGATCATGCCGAGGGTGCCTCTGACCCGTGACGCTTCATGGGTATATCAAGTGGATAGCCGCCTTCTGGAAAATCGTTTCAGCACCGGCACACGAAGCGGGGTGCGTTTCTCGTCAGGCGGACTAAAGGGAAACTCTGCCAAATCGGCTGGAACGGCACCCAACGACGTTTTGGCACAGCAGCCCCTCAAGACTGCGGGTCTTGCGCTTGCAAGGCCCGAGTATATCGAGACCCATGCGCCACGACGACCTTTCGGCGCTCATTTGGTCGGCAATTCGCGGCTGTATCGTGGGTTTTTCCGGCAACTGTGCTTCTGGTGTGATTTTTCGGGCGATTTGCTATCTTGCCCAACCCGTCCTGGCTCAGCCAGCACCTCGGATCTGCCGTCCTGACTAATATAAGAGAAGCCTTGCCATGTCCTCCGTGCCCGCAAGCAGTGCGCAACCTTCGCGCCCGCTGACCCGCAACGACTACAAAACCCTGTCGCTGTCTGCCTTGGGCGGGGCGCTGGAGTTTTATGATTTCATTATTTTCGTGTTTTTCGCCACCGTGGTCGGAAAACTATTCTTCCCCGCCGACATGCCCGAATGGCTGCGCATGATGCAGACCTTCGGCATCTTTGCCGCGGGCTACCTGGCACGCCCGCTGGGCGGCATCATCATGGCGCACTTCGGCGACCTGCTCGGGCGCAAGAAAATGTTCACCCTGAGCATCTTCATGATGGCCGTGCCGACCCTGATCATGGGCCTGCTGCCGACCTACGCGCAGATCGGCCTGTGGGCGCCGATGCTGTTGCTGCTGATGCGCATCATCCAGGGCGCAGCGATTGGCGGTGAAGTGCCAGGCGCCTGGGTGTTCGTCTCCGAACACGTGCCGCCGCGCCATATCGGCTACGCCTGCGGCACCCTGACCAGCGGCCTGACCGCCGGCATTTTGCTGGGCTCGCTGGTGGCCACGGCCATCAACACTATCTATAGCCCGGAGCAGGTCTCGGATTACGCCTGGCGGATCCCGTTCCTGCTCGGCGGTGTGTTCGGCCTGCTGTCGGTGTACCTGCGCCGCTGGCTGCATGAAACGCCGATTTTCGCCGAGATGCAGCAACGCAAGGCCCTGGCCGAAGAACTGCCGTTGCGCGCCGTGCTGCGCGATCACCGCGGCGCCATCGTGTTGTCGATGCTGCTGACCTGGCTGCTGTCCGCCGGGATTGTCGTGGTTATCCTGATGACCCCGACCGTGCTGCAGACCGTCTACCACTTCAGCGCAACCGTTGCGCTGCAGGCCAACAGCCTGGCTATCGTCACCCTGAGCCTGGGCTGCATTGCTTCCGGCGCGCTGGCGGACCGGTTTGGCGCGGGCCGCGTGCTGATCGTCGGGTGTGCGCTGTTGCTGGCAAGCTCCTGGACCCTTTACCACAGCCTGATCGCCCATCCTGACTGGCTGTTTCCGCTGTACGCCTTGACCGGCCTGTTTGTCGGCACCATCGGCGTGGTGCCCTATGTGATGGTCAAAGCCTTCCCGCCGGTGGTGCGTTTCAGTGGCTTGTCGTTCTCCTATAACGTCGCGTACGCCATATTCGGTGGCCTGACGCCGCTGGCGGTGTCGCTGCTGATGAAGGAAAGCCCGATGGGCCCGTCCTACTACGTTGCCGTGCTGTGTGTGATGGGCATTCTGGTCGGTGGGTATCTGTGGAAGCGCGGCCGCTGACAGCTGGCTGATAACCCTGTGGCGAGTAAGCTCGCTCGCCACAGGGCGGTTTCCCAAAACCGCTGCACCCCTCTTCAAACCCCCGCATTTCCTGCCTTTGCTCAAAGCCCCGCGTTCTGCGTGAATGCTGGCCTTTCATCTAATTGTCATATTACGGACATAGAGTGTTCACACGGCCTCCCGATACTTGGCCCCGATCCAACTATCCCTATCTGCTAGGAGCAAGGCATGAAACTGAAACGTTTGATGGCGGCAATGACTTTTGTCGCTGCTGGCGTTGCGACCGCCAACGCGGTGGCCGCTGGTGTTGATCCGGCAATTCCGGCTTACGTGAAGACCACTGGTGTGTCGGGCAACTTGTCCAGCGTCGGTTCCGATACCCTGGCTAACTTGATGACCCTGTGGGCTGAGGGTTACAAAAAGGAATACCCGAACGTCAACATCCAGATTCAAGCTGCCGGCTCCGCCACCGCGCCACCTGCGTTGACTGAAGGCACCTCCAACCTGGGCCCGATGAGCCGCAAGATGAAGGACACCGAACTGGCGGCCTTCGAGCAGAAGTACGGCTACAAACCAACCGCTATCCCGGTTGCCGTGGATGCCCTGGCCGTGTTCGTGCACAAGGACAACCCGATCCAGCACCTGACCATGGAACAAGTCGACGCGATCTTCTCCTCGACGCGTCTGTGCGGTGCTAAAGCCGACGTGAAAACCTGGGGCGACCTGGGTGTGACCGGCGACCTGGCCAACAAGCCGGTCCAGCTGTTCGGTCGTAACTCGGTGTCCGGCACCTACGGCTACTTCAAGGAAGAAGCCCTGTGCAAAGGCGACTACAAGCCTAACGTGAACGAACAACCAGGCTCGGCTTCGGTCGTGCAGTCGATCAGCTCCTCGCTGAACGGCATCGGTTACTCGGGCATCGGCTACAAGACCGCCAGCGTGAAGACTGTGGCGCTGGCCAAGAAAGGCAGCACTGACTTCATCGAAGACACCGAAGAAAACGCCCTGAACGGCAAGTACCCGCTGTCGCGCTTCCTCTACGTGTACGTCAACAAAGCCCCGAACAAGCCTCTGGCCCCGCTGGAAGCCGAGTTCGTGAAACTGGTTCTGTCCAAACAGGGCCAGGAAGTTGTAGTAAAAGACGGCTACATCCCACTGCCAGCCAAAGTTGCCGCCAAGGCCCTGGCTGACCTGGGCCTGAAAGAAGGCAACTGATTGCCTCTGCGGGGGCCGGTAAACCGGCCCCCGCATCACTAATTTTCAATCCGCTGCCAGCCCTGCTTCGCGGCGGATTTGTTGCGTCACTGCACTGTCATCTTTCTGTCATACAGGATCGCTAGGGTGTGCGCATGAATGATCTGGCCAATTCCACCATGACGACGACTTCTCCTCCCAAGCGCATTGATTTCAATACGCCTGAGCTGCAACGCAAGCGCCGCATCCGCGCGCTCAAAGATCGCCTGACCCGTTGGTACGTGTTGATCGGCGGCCTCGCCGTACTCGGCGCTATCACCCTGATCTTCTTCTTTCTCGCCTATGTAGTCGCGCCACTGTTCCAGGGCGCTTCGCTGACCAAGGAAGACGCCCTCACGCCAGCCTGGATGCAAGACGCCGGCAAGCCGCTGATGATCTCCCTGGAAGAGCAGAACCAGGTCGCCATGCGTGTTTCCGATAAGGGCCAGGCGCTGTTCTTTGAAGTCGATACCGGTGCTGAACTCAAGCGCGTCGACCTGCCGCTTCCGGCCGGCACCCGCGTGTCGTCCATCGGTGAAGACCAGCCGGGCAGCCCGCTGGTGATCCTTGGTTTGTCGAATGGCCAGTCCCTGGTGTTCCGCCACACCTATAAGGTGTCCTACCCGGACGGCAAGAAAACCATCACCCCGGCGATTGAATACCCTTACGGTGAAACGCCGATTGTCCTTGATGAGCAGGGCCGTGCGTTGGAGCACGTCGCGCTTAACGCCACCGATTCGTCGTTGGTGGTCGCAGGCTCCGCCGGTTCCTACTTGAACGTGCTGAACCTGAGCCGCGAAGAAAACATGATGACCGGCGAAGTCACCAGCGAGCAGAAGCGTATCGACCTGCCGCAGATGACCGAACCGGTAAAAGCGATCTTCATCGACCCGCGCCAGCAGTGGCTGTACGTGATCAACGGGCGTGCGCTGGCCGATGTCTTCAGCCTGCGCGACAAGAGTCTCAACGGTCGATACAAATTATTGGAAGACGGCACTGCCGAAATCACCGCCAGCACCCAGTTGGTGGGCGGTATCTCGCTGATCGTTGGTAACTCCAAGGGTGGCCTGGCCCAGTGGTTCATGGCCCGCGACCCGGATGGCGAGCAGCGCTTCAAGCAGATTCGTACCTTCCAGATGGGCACTGCGCCGATCGTCGAAATCACCGCTGAAGAACGTCGCAAGGGCTTCACCGCCCTCGACGCTTCCGGCAAGTTCGGCGTGTTCCACAGCACCGCCCACCGTACCCTGCTGGTGGACCCGGTGGTCGACGGCACGGGCATTTTCGGTATGTCGCCCCGCGCCAACCGTGTGATCGTCGAAGCCGGCGGCAAGCTGCAACCGCTGCTGCTGGACAACCCGCACCCGGAAGTTTCCTGGAGCGCGTTGTGGAGCAAGGTCTGGTACGAAAACTACGACGAGCCTAAATACGTCTGGCAATCGACCGCCGCCAACACCGATTTCGAACCGAAAATGAGCCTGGCGCCGCTGACCTTCGGCACCTTGAAGGCTGCGTTCTACGCCATGCTGCTGGCCGCGCCTCTGGCCGTCGCCGCTGCGATCTACACCGCGTACTTCATGGCCCCGAGCCTGCGCCGCAAGGTCAAGCCGGTGATCGAGCTGATGGAAGCGATGCCGACGGTGATCCTCGGTTTCTTCGCCGGCCTGTTCCTGGCGCCGTATGTGGAAGGGCATTTGCCGGGGATTTTCAGCCTGCTGATGCTGTTGCCGATAGGCATCCTGGTCGCCGGCTTCGTGTTCAGCCGCCTGCCTGAGTCGATCCGCCTGCGGGTGCCGGATGGCTGGGAAAGCGCGATCCTGATCCCGGTGATCCTGTTGGTGGGCTGGCTCTCGCTGTACATGAGCCCGTACCTGGAGACCTGGTTCTTCGGCGGCGACATGCGCATGTGGATCTCCCACGACCTGGGCATCACCTACGACCAGCGCAACGCCCTGGTGGTCGGCCTGGCCATGGGTTTCGCGGTGATCCCGAACATTTATTCCATCGCCGAAGACGCCGTGTTCAGCGTGCCGCGCGGCCTGACCCTGGGCTCCCTGGCCCTGGGTGCCACGCCGTGGCAGACCATGACCCGCGTGGTGATCCTGACCGCCAGCCCGGGCATCTTCTCGGCCCTGATGATCGGCATGGGCCGCGCTGTCGGCGAGACCATGATCGTGCTGATGGCCACGGGTAACACGCCAGTGATGGAAATGAACCTGTTCGAAGGCCTGCGCACGCTGGCGGCCAACGTCGCGGTGGAAATGCCCGAGTCGGAAGTGGGCGGCAGTCACTACCGCGTGCTGTTCCTCTCGGCGCTGGTGCTGCTGCTGTTCACCTTCATCATGAACACCCTCGCCGAGCTGATTCGTCAGCGTCTGCGCAAGAAATACTCGTCGCTTTAAGAAAGGTAGAAGTCTGTGAAACAGAACTCCCTGAATGGATGGTTCAAGAGCGGCGCCCCAGGCGTCTGGATCAGCGGTGGCGCGGTGTCCATCGCGGTCATCATGACCATTGGTTTGCTGGCTGTGATTGCGGTGCGTGGCTTGGGCCATTTCTGGCCGGCCGACCTGATCCAGGCCAACTACGATGTGCCGGGCCAGGCGAACCATATCGTCATCGGCGAAGTGGTGCAGAAAGAAGAAGTGCCGCGTGAACGCCTGAAAAGCGCGGGCCTGCCGGTGCCCGACCAGGGCCCGGAATTCATGACCCGCGAGCTGATCAAGGTCGGTAACCGCGACCTGAACGGCAACGACTTCACCTGGATCGTCGGCGAGTGGTTGAAAAACCAGACCAAGCCGGTCGAGCTGATGGCCATCGAACGTCGCGAGTGGGGCAACTTCTACGGCACGCTGGTCAACGTCAAGCAGGATGGCAAGGTCATCGCCGAAGGCGAGGCGGCGTGGCCGGAGCTGCAAGCGCGCGTCGACCGCGTCAACAAGTTGGCCGCCCAGCTCAAGACCCTCGAGAAATCCGACATTGGCGCGATCAACGCCGGGCTGGAGCGCATCCGCCTGCACGGTCGCAAGCTGGAGCTTGAAGGCAAGCTCGACGCTGCCGCCCAGGCCGACATGGACTCCGGCCGCGCCGAGCTGAACGCGCGTTACCAGGAGATCGAAGCGCGCCTGGCCGACCTGCACGCCCAGTTCAACCGCGACTCGCTGACCGCCCGTGATGGCAACGGCAAGGAAGTGGAAATCGGCATCGGCAAAGTGGTGCACGCCTACCAGCCGAACGCCATGGGCACGCTGACCAAGATCGGTTTCTACTTCAGCAAGGTCTGGGAGTTCCTCAGTGACGACCCACGGGAAGCCAACACCGAGGGCGGGATTTTCCCGGCGATCTTCGGCACCGTGATGATGACCCTGATCATGGCGATGATCGTGACCCCGTTCGGCGTGCTGGCGGCGGTGTACCTGCGTGAATATGCCAAGCAGAACACGCTGACTCGCATCATCCGCATCGCGGTGAACAACCTGGCCGGCGTACCGGCTATCGTCTACGGCGTGTTCGGCCTGGGCTTCTTCGTGTATGTATTGGGCGGCTCGGTTGACCGCCTGTTCTTCGCCGAAGCCCTGCCGGCACCGACCTTTGGTACGCCGGGCCTGCTGTGGGCCTCGCTGACCCTGGCGCTGCTGGCGGTGCCGGTGGTGATCGTGGCCACCGAAGAAGGCCTGGCGCGGATTCCTCGCACCGTGCGTGAGGGGTCCCTGGCACTCGGCGCGACCAAGGCGGAAACGCTGTGGAAGATCGTGCTGCCGATGGCCAGCCCGGCGATGATGACCGGCATGATCCTCGCCGTGGCCCGTGCCGCCGGTGAAGTGGCGCCGCTGATGCTGGTCGGTGTGGTGAAACTGGCGCCGTCACTGCCGCTGGATGGCAATTACCCGTACCTGCACCTGGACCAGAAGATCATGCACCTGGGCTTCCATATCTATGACGTCGGCTTCCAGAGCCCCAACGTCGAAGCCGCACGGCCACTGGTGTACGCCACCGCCTTGCTGCTGGTGCTGGTGATCGCCACGCTTAACTTGTCGGCCGTGTGGATTCGTAACCACCTGCGCGAAAAATACAAAGCGTTGGACAGCTAATCTGAATTGAACGCGGACTTATTTGTGGGAGGGGGCTCGCCCCCGATTGCGATGTGCCAGCCAGCACATATGTCGGGGCAAGCCCCCTCCCACACAACAGCACAGGGAGCATCCCATGCAACACGAAACCCATTCCCACGGCATCAACATGTCGGCCCTGGGGCGCGACAAGCAGACCCTGAGCCTGGCCCAGGAAACCGTGGCCATCGAAGTGCCGGGCCTGAGCCTCTACTACGGTGAAAAGCAGGCGCTGTTCGACGTCAGCATGAACATCCCCAAGCAGCGCGTGACCGCTTTTATCGGCCCGTCGGGCTGCGGCAAGTCCACGCTGCTGCGCACCTTCAACCGCATGAACGACCTGGTCGATGGCTGCCGCGTGGACGGCGCCATCAACCTCTACGGCACCAACATCTACCGCAAGGGCGAGGACGTGGCCGAGCTGCGCCGCCGCGTGGGCATGGTGTTCCAGAAGCCCAACCCGTTCCCCAAGACCATCTACGAAAACGTGGTCTATGGCCTGCGCATCCAGGGCATCAACAAAAAACGCATCCTCGACGAAGCGGTCGAGTGGGCCCTCAAAGGCGCGGCATTGTGGGACGAGGTCAAGGACCGCCTGCATGAGTCGGCACTTGGTTTGTCGGGTGGCCAGCAACAGCGTCTGGTAATCGCGCGTACCATCGCCGTAGAGCCGGAAGTGCTGCTGCTCGACGAGCCCTGCTCGGCACTCGACCCGATCTCGACGCTGAAAGTCGAAGAGCTGATCTACGAGCTCAAGTCCAAATTCACCATCGTCATCGTGACCCACAACATGCAACAGGCAGCGCGGGTGTCCGACTACACCGCGTTCATGTACATGGGCAAGCTGGTGGAGTTCGGCGATACCGATACCCTATTCACCAATCCGGCGAAGAAGCAGACCGAAGACTACATCACCGGTCGCTACGGCTAGGAAGCTGTGGTTCTGATTGCACTGACGCTGCGGTTCCCCGCACCTTACCGGACGCTCCAAGGACGCCAACATGATTAGCAAAGAAGGCCTTACCCATCACATCTCCGCGCAGTTCAACGCCGAGCTTGAGGAAGTGCGCAGCCACCTCCTGGCGATGGGTGGGCTGGTGGAGAAGCAAGTCAACGACGCCGTCACCGCGCTGATCGAGGCTGACTCGGGCCTGGCCCAGCAGGTGCGTGAGATCGATGACCAGATCAATCAGATGGAGCGCAACATCGACGAAGAATGCCTGCGCATTCTCGCGCGTCGCCAGCCGGCGGCCTCCGATCTGCGTTTGATCATCAGCATTTCCAAGTCGGTGATCGACCTGGAGCGCATCGGCGACGAAGCTACCAAGATCGCCCGCCGCGCCATCCAGTTGTGCGAAGAAGGCGAAGCGCCGCGTGGCTACGTGGAAGTGCGCCATATCGGCGACCAGGTGCGCAACATGGTGCGCGATGCCCTTGACGCATTTGCCCGTTTCGACGCCGACCTGGCACTGTCGGTGGCCCAGTACGACAAGACCATCGACCGCGAATACAAGACCGCACTGCGTGAGCTGGCCACCTACATGATGGAAGACCCGCGTTCTATCTCGCGGGTCTTGAGCATCATCTGGGTGCTGCGTTCGCTGGAGCGCATTGGCGACCACGCGCGTAACATCTCGGAACTGGTGATCTACCTGGTGCGCGGCACCGACGTGCGGCACATGGGCCTCAAGCGCATGAAGGCCGAAGTTGAAGGTTCCGCCGACCAAATCCCTAATGTTCCGGGCGAACCTGACGATAAGTAAGGTTGCCCGAGAAATTAACGCCCGGCCATTGGCCGGGCGTTTTCGTTTGTGGCAACCGAATTATTTGCGCGGCGGGAGCAATAAAGTCCGGCTGTGACTACAGAGTTTTGGCAAAATGCCATCAGTCAGGCGTTTTGCGTGCCGCGGTTTTTATAGGATGAAGGGTCGATGAGTAAAGTCAGTGTATTGGTGGTGGATGACGCCTCGTTTATTCGCGACCTGGTGAAGAAGTGCCTGCGCAACTACTTCCCGGGGATCAAGCTGGAAGATGCGGTGAACGGCAAAAAGGCCCAGGCCATCCTGATGCGCGAGACGTTCGACCTGGTGCTGTGTGACTGGGAAATGCCGGAAATGTCCGGCCTGGAGCTGCTGACCTGGTGCCGCGAACAGCCGCACCTCAAGGCCATGCCCTTCGTGATGGTAACCAGCCGTGGCGACAAGGAAAACGTGGTCCAGGCGATCCAGGCCGGCGTTTCCGGCTACGTCAGCAAGCCGTTCACCAACGAGCAACTGCTGAACAAGGTCAAGCAGGCCCTGCACAAGATCGGCCGCCTCGACGCGCTGGTGGCCAGCGCGCCGACCAAGATGAACTCGGCTTTCGGTAACGACTCGCTGAGCGCCCTGACCGGCGGCAAGCCCGAAGCGGTCAAGCCGGCCCCGGTGGCGGTGCCGAGCAAAGGCCTGCTCAACAGCCAGCCGGTGCAGGCACCTGCTGCTGCGTCGCCAGCGGGTGGCCGTGGGCAAGGCCAATTGCGCCTGTCCAGCGGCACCCAGCAATGCGTGATCAAGGCGCTGAGCATCAAGGAGGCGCTGCTGGTGGTGCGTCGTGGTGAAGTCCTGCCCCAGGTGCTGGAAAGCGCCGTGCTCGACCTTGAGCAAGGCGACAACGCCGAAGTCGCCCGTCTCAACGGCTACCTGCACGCCATCGTCGCCTTCGAGCCAAAGCCGGACAGCGACTGGCTGCAACTGACCTTCCGGTTCATCGACCAGGACGCACAGAAGCTCGACTACATCTCCCGCTTGATCGCGCGCGGTACAGCGCAGAAGCACTTTGTGCCGGGTGCCTGACCTTGTGGCGGGAGCAAGGGTGTTCTGACTGAGTAAATACGGTTTTTGGTGCGGCTGCTGCGCAGCCCAGCGTGGGGCAAGCCCGCTCACTACAAAACTGTCATTTACCGTTGCTAGCTTGGCGTTCAGTCATTCTGTCAGGTTCGCGCCATGCTTCTTCGCCTCCTGCTGTCCTGCACGTTGGCCACGGTCGCCACTTCGACCCTGGCCATGACCCTCTACAAGTCCACCGATGCCAACGGCGTGGTGTTTTTCAGCGACCGGCAAACCCCCGGCGCCCAGGCGTTTGTGATCCAGGAACGCAACGCCCCGCGCCCGGTGCTCGACAGGCCCCAACCCTTTTACCGACAGCAAGCCTACCGCTACCCCTTGCCCTGGCGCGGCGGGCCGTTCCGGCTGAGCCAAGGCGCGAATGGCAGCTTCAGCCACACCGACGCAAAAAGCCGCTACGCCCTGGATATCGCCATGCCCGAAGGCACTCCGATCATCGCGGCACGCAGTGGGACGGTGGTAAAGACCGAGAATAACCAGGTTGGGCGCGGCAGCGATGCCTCAGGCAATTTCGTGCGCGTGCGGCACGATGACGGCACCCAGGGCGTATACCTGCACCTCAAGCAGGGCTCGGTCAGCGTCAGGCCAGGGCAGCGGGTGATGGTGGGCAGCCCGCTGGGCTTGTCGGGCAATACCGGCAACAGCAGCGGGCCGCACCTGCACTTTGTGGTGCAGCAGAGTACCGAGGCCGGGCTGGTGTCGATCCCGTATGAGTTCAACCAGCCCGTCGGCACATTGCCCAATTTTGCATTGGGCAATTGAAGGTCAGTCCAGCAGCAAGACCTTGGCCAGTACGATCTTCGGCCCTTTCATCTTCTTGATGATGATCCGCAAACCTTCAACCTCCAGCACTTCTTCCTCTTCCGGCACGCGTTTGAGCGTATCGTAGATCAGCCCGGCCAGGGTTTCGGCTTCGATGTGGTCGAGGTCGACACCGAGCAGGCGTTCGACCTTGAACAGCGGCGTGTCGCCACGCACCAGCAGTTTGCCTGGCTGGTAGGCCAGAATGCCGCGCTCGGCCTTGCGGTGTTCGTCCTGAATGTCGCCCACCAGCACTTCCAGTACGTCTTCCATGGTCAGGTAGCCGATGATCTTGCCGTCGGCTTCCTCCACCAGGGCGAAATGCGCGCCGCCTTTGCGGAACTGCTCCAGCAGCTGCGACAACGGCATATGCCGCGACACGCGCTCCAGCGGGCGGGTCAGCTCGGCCAGGTTGAACGACTCGGGGATGTGGTCCAGGGCTGCCAGCTCAAGCAGCAGGTCCTTGATGTGCAGCAGGCCGACAAACTCATTGCGCACCGCGTCGTACACCGGGTAACGGCTGAATTTATGGCGGCGGAACAGCGCGAGGATTTCCTTCAGCGGGGCGTTGAAGTCCAGGGTCACCAGGTCTTCCCGGGAATTGGCCCAGTCGACGACTTCCAGCTCGCCCATTTCCACGGCGGAGGCGAGCACGCGCATGCCTTGGTCGCTCGGGTCCTGGCCACGGCTGGAGTGCAGGATCAGCTTGAGTTCTTCGCGGCTGTAATGGTGTTCGTGGTGCGGGCCGGGTTCGCCCTGGCCGGCGATACGCAGGATGGCGTTGGCGCTGGCGTTGAGCAGGTAGATCGCCGGGTACATGGCCCAGTAGAACAGGTACAGCGGCACCGCCGTCCACAGCGACAGCAGCTCGGGTTTGCGAATCGCCCAGGATTTGGGTGCCAACTCGCCGACCACGATGTGCAGGTAGGAAATCACGAAGAACGCCGCAAAGAACGACACGCCCTTGATCACTTCCGGCGACTCGACGCCCACGGCGCCCAGCAGCGGCTCGAGGATGTGCGCAAAGGCCGGCTCACCGACCCAGCCCAGGCCCAGGGAGGCCAGGGTGATGCCCAGCTGGCAGGCCGACAGGTAGGCGTCGAGCTGGCTGTGCACGGTGCGCAGGATCTGTCCGCGCCAGCCGTTTTTGTGGGCGATGGCCTCGACCCGGGTGGCGCGCAGTTTGACCATGGCAAATTCCGCCGCAACGAAGAAACCGTTGAGCAGTACCAGGATCAGTGCAAAAAGAATCATGCCGAAGTCGGCAAAGAGCGTAGCGAGGGTGATACCAGGGGAAGGGTCCATGATGGGGTTTTGCAGGTTCCGTGTGTTCAATAAGGGGTAACAGGAGGGCCTGAAAGGCAGGCGCAAGTCGGCCAATGTAGCGGCTGACGGGGCGCTTGCCTAGTGCCCGCTGCCGGGCGGGGCTTGAAGTACAGCTATCAGAATCACACGGATCGCCTGTGGGAGGGGGCTTGCCCCCGATGGCGGTGGGTCGGATATGGATGTGTTGACTGACCCACCGC
>NZ_JBAWDE010000392.1:0-47607 GCF_049590575.1 Pseudomonas sp. | reverse complement strand
GATGAACTGAAGCAACTCACTGTCGAATCCCGCATAACTCTTTGTTTACCAAGGAGTTTTCCGTTTCGACTGCGCCGGAAGTGGGGCGAATTATAGACTTCCAGAATCTGCCGTCAAGCCTTAATTTGGTTTTTCTATCAACCAGCCCTGAAACCTGCAATTCCCTTCTATATAGAGAGAAGCAACAGGACAGTTGAGCAATATATTGCTCAATGCCAAACAGTTAAGCATCATAGCGCCTTCTTATATATACGACCTCGGACGAACACCCCCTAATGACCACCTCCCCTCGCAGCCTAGCCTCGGCATTGTTCCCGGTGGGCCTGTTGTTAATCGCAATGGCGTCCATCCAGTCCGGCGCGTCGCTGGCCAAGAGCATGTTTCCTATCGTCGGAGCCCAGGGCACGACCGCCTTGCGCCTGATCTTCGCCAGCGTGATCATGCTGCTACTGTTACGCCCTTGGCGCGCCAGGCTGACAGCTAGATCCCTGCGCACCGTGGTCGTTTACGGAATGGCACTGGGCGGCATGAACTTTCTCTTCTATATGTCCTTGCGCAGCGTGCCACTAGGCATCGCGGTAGCCCTCGAATTCACCGGGCCGTTGGCAGTAGCCATCTATGCTTCGCGGCGCGCGGTAGACTTCCTGTGGATTGCGCTGGCGATCATCGGCCTTCTATTGTTGATCCCCATGGGGGAAGCCAGTGCCGGGATCGACGTGGTCGGAGCAGGCTACGCATTGGGCGCTGGTGTGTGCTGGGCGCTCTATATCCTGTACGGCCAGAAAGCCGGTAACGATAACGGCGTGCAGACCGCCGCCCTTGGCGTGATGATCGCCGCATTGTTTATCGCCCCCATCGGCATCGTCCATGCGGGTGCCGCTTTACTGACTCCAGCTTTGATTCCAGTGGCTATCGCCGTCGCCATACTGTCTACGGCCCTGCCCTACACGCTGGAGATGGTCGCGCTGACTCGCCTGCCCGCCCGCACATTCGGCACCCTCATGAGCATCGAACCTGCATTCGGCGCGCTCTCTGGTCTGCTTTTCCTCCATGAGCACCTATCCCTGGCGCAATGGCTGGCTATCACCTGCATTATTCTGGCCTCCGTAGGGGCGACAGTCACCATGCGCAAAGAGTCGACGCCGCTGGTTCCGGCGGATTGAAACATCTTTGATTGTAGCTCTGGCATTTGCCGCGCATTTAGGCCATGTTTAAGCCGTAAACGAATGTCATTCATGGAGATTTTCGACAGGGACAGCGCCAACGCTACACTCGAGAGCGAGTAGAGCCAGCTTCAAGCATAAAGAAGCGGCTATTAAGGATAGGAATGAAGCGAATTTTGATACTGTTAATGGTCGTGGTAATTACTGGCTGCGCGGCGACCACCAAGACAGAAGTAAAACGGGGCAAAAAAGGGCTGCATATCAACTGTTCCGGCCTCTCATCTTCTTGGGACCAGTGCTACACCAGTGCAACCAATTCGTGCGGCGCCAAGGGCTACCGGGTTATCGCCAAGTCTGGTGACAATTCCGAAGAGCCAGGGGACTACCCCTTCGGTCTCAACCCTGCCGGCTACACCAGCCGTAGCATGATTGTCATCTGCAAGTGATCGTCCGAGCAGTCCGTCCGCGACTGCTCATATTTAATTACTGATACAAGTCCGCCCCTTTACGGCGCGGCGGCGACGCAACCGGTGGCCCCATTACCAAACGCTTCGCCCGCGAAGGCTACGTGGCCTGCGTCACACGCCGCAGCACCGACAAATTGCAGCCTTTGGTTGACGGTATCCAATCGGCCCATGGCTTCGCCTGCGACGCGCGTAAAGAAGAAGACGTGATCGCGTCGAACAGATCGGAACCGAGCTGCGAGCCATTGAAGCGTTCGTGTTCAACATCGCCGCCAATGCGCCCTGCAGCACCCTCGAGGAAAATCCGCGCGCAAGTATTTCAAGACAGGGGAGATGGCCTGGTTCTCCGGCTTCCTGAATGCGCATGAAGTGGCCAAGCGCATGGTCCCCGCCATCGAGGCACGATCCTGTTCACCGGTGCCATTGCCGGCCTGGGTTCGAATACCCGGTGCGCCCAGCATGTTTGTAGGCAACTAGCTGTTCTTCGGTCAGGACCGTCTGGATTTTGTGCGCGAAGCCCTGAACTAGCTGTCTATCGCCAAGCGCTGTTGCCGGTGAATAACTGCACCTGATCAAATGGCTGCAGTACGCACCTGCAGCCATTCAAGCGCCGCGCCATTGAGCAGCGGGCTCAAGCGCTCACGCACCTCAGCGTGATAAGCGTTGAACCACTCACGCTCGTCCGCCGTAAGCAGCGACGGCTCCAGGCAGCGCGTGTCGATCGGGCACAGGGTCAGGGTTTCGAATTTGAGGAACTCACCGAATTCGGTCTTGCCCGCTTCACGGTTCAATACCAGGTTCTCGATACGCACGCCCCATCGCCCTGGGCGGTAAGTGCCCGGCTCAATGGACGTGATCATGCCCGGCTGCATCGCGGTCTGCGGTGCGGCGGCGGCCTGGTAGGCGATCACCTGCGGGCCTTCGTGGACATTCAGGAAATAACCTACGCCATGCCCGGTACCGTGGCCGTAGTCCACGCCTTCAGCCCAGATAGGCGCGCGCGCAATCGAATCCAGCAGCGGCGATAGAATGCCCTTGGGGAAATGCGCACGGGACAAGGCAATCACGCCTTTCAACACGCGGGTGCAATCGCGCTTCTGCTCGTCGCTTGGCGTACCGATCGGCACCATGCGCGTGATATCCGTCGTGCCACCCAGGTACTGGCCACCCGAGTCGATCAGCAGCAAGCCATCACCCTCGATCAGCGCATGCTCTTCTTCGGTGGCGTGGTAATGCGGCATCGCGCCATTGGCGTTATACGCGGCAATGGTGTTGAAACTCAGCGACACATAACCCGGGCGACGGGTGCGCGCAGCGGTCAGGTGTTCGTCGATGGTCAGTTCAGTGATGCGCTCGCGCCCCAAGGCGCTGTCGAGCCAGGTGAAAAATTCGCACAGCGCCGCGCCATCCTGCTCCATGGCCTGACGGATATGCTGCGCATCAGCCAGGCTTTTACGCGATTTAGCCAGGGTGGTCGGGTTCAGCCCTTCGACCAGCTTGACGCCGGCATCGAGGTTTTCCAGCAAGCCTGCGGTCACGCGCGCCGGGTCGACCTGCAGGCGGGCGCCCGAGGGTACCGCGCGCAGCGCATCCGCCACTTCGCTGTAATCACGCAACGTGACGCCGTCCTGCTCCAGCACGACTCGCAGCTCGGCATCGACCTTGCTCAGCGCGACAAACAACGTCGCTTGCTGTTGATTGATCAACGCAAAGGACACGAACACCGGGTTGAACGAAACGTCGCCACCACGCAGGTTGAATAGCCAGGCGATGTCATCCAGGGTGGCAATGAAGTGCCAGTCGGCGTCCTTTTCCTTCAAGCTGGCACGCAATGCGGCGAGTTTCTCAGCACGGCTGACCGTGGCTTGCGGCGGCAAGTGCTGATAGATCGGTTGGTTGGGCAACGGCGGGCGGTCTTGCCAGACTTCATTGAGCAAGTCGATATCGGTACGCAGGCGCGCGCCGCGTTCCGCCAGCTTGCCGCCCAAGGTGCGTGCCGAGGCCACGGCCATCACCGCGCCGTCGACTGCCACCACACCGCCTTCAGGCGTTTGCTCGGCCAACCACTCCAGCGGCCCGGGCTGGCCGGGTTGCAGTTTGACCAACTCGATGCCGCTGCCCTTGAGCTCTTTAGTCGCCTGTTCCCAGTAGCGGCTATCCGCCCACACACCGGCGAAATCCGCGGTGACGATCAGCGTACCGACCGATCCATGGAAACCCGACAACCACTGACGGCCTTGCCAATAACCCGGCAAATACTCGGACAAGTGCGGGTCGGCCGACGGCACCAGCAGGGCGTGAATGCCCTCGCGGCTCATCAGTTCACGGGTGTGCGCCAGGCGCTGGGGTACCGTTCCATGGGACAAAAGCTGCGTACTCATTGTGTCTCCTGCTGACCACGAATAATTATTATGTGTTGCGAATGAACAATCAGACCGCCCAGAACGCCGGCGCACTGGCCAGTGCAGCCTTGATCAACTGCGCGGCCTGGTCGATGTCCTGCTCGGTGGTGAACCGGCCCAGGCTCAAGCGAATGGTGCGACCGGCGCTGCGCGCGTCGTGGCCCAACGCCAGAAGCACGTGGGACGGTGCATTACTTGCCGAGTTGCAGGCCGAGGTTGCGGAAAAAGCGATGCCCGCACTCAGCGCGGCGGAATTAAATTCACCCTCGCCAAACGTAAGGCTGAGGGTGTGGGGAATGCGTTGGGTCGGGCTGCCATTGAGGCGCACGCCAGGCACCGACTCCAACTGGTCGAGCAAGCGCTGGCGCAAGGCGACGATCACCGCCTTCTCGTCAGCAAAAGACTTAGCCGCCAGCGCGAACGCGGTGCCCATGCCCGCGATCTGGTGGGTGGCCAATGTGCCGGAGCGCAAGCCGCCTTCGTGGCCACCGCCATGAATCTGCGCCAACACTTTCTGTTGCGCCCGTGGCCCGACATACAGCGCGCCGATACCTTTGGGGCCATACAGTTTGTGCGCGGAAAACGACATCAAATCCACTGGCCACTCAGCCAGATCAATCGCCACCTTGCCCGCGCCCTGGGCCGCATCCACGTGCAACAACGCGCCGTGTTCACGCACACGGGCGCCGATGGCCGGGATGTCATTGAGAGTGCCCAATTCGTTATTCACCAGCATCAGCGACACCAGGAAAGTGTCCTCGCGCAAGGCTTCGCTCACCGCGTCGGCGCTGATCAACCCGTCTGCGTCCGGCACCAGATAGGTCACCGCCACGCCGGCTTCCTGCAACTGCCGGGCGGTATCCAGCGTGGCTTTGTGCTCGATCTGGCTGGTGATGATATGCCCACCCGCCACGCCCCGCGCCTGGGCTACACCCTTGATGGCGAGGTTGTTGGATTCGGTGGCGCCAGAGGTCCAGACGATTTGCTCAGGCTGGGCACCGACCAATTCAGCGACCTGGCGACGCGCCTGCTCAACCGTTTGCCGGGCCGCTTGGCCGAACGCATGGGAGCTGGACGCAGGATTACCAAAATTGGCATTGAAGCCCAGGCACTCGACCATCACCTGGATGACCCGCTCATCCACCGGGGTGGTGGCGGCGTAGTCGAAGTACAGCGGACGTTTATTCATGACAGTTAAGACTCGCAGAGCAGGTTCCCGAGAGCAGCGTCTCAGGGGCGTCGACCGGGACAGAGATTGTCAGGTTTACCGGATCGAGTGCCATTAAAGAAGGACCACTTTATGTAAATGTGCGTAGGAACGCTCCTGAAATTCAGCTTAACAGGCTGAAGTCGCCGAATGGCAAACAAAAAGCCCGAGGTTCCTTAGGGGAAGCCTCGGGCTTTTTGCCGCTGTGCGCAGGCTCAACTGGGACGACCATGCAAGGTCACGCTGCGTTCGGCATTCATTTCGCCTTGGCGATCAAAGCCGAAGGGTTTCTGTGGCTGGCCGGTCAGTGCGGCGCGTTGCTGTTGGTATTCATCAAACGACAACCCGCGACGGCCAAGTGCCTCCAGGGCCAACTGTTTGGTTTCTTCTGCCGTGTAGGGGCGCAGTTCAGGCGAAAGATGGTTCGCACAACCGGCAAGGACGGAGGCGACAAGCAATAAGGAAACAGCGAGAAATCGGTTCATGGCGGTAGCTCTGCGAAGTAGGTTTCAAGTCAATGAACACAGGCTACTCCCGCCCAGGCACGCTGAAAAATCACCTCCCGTGATAGTTGCTATCAACCGCCGATACACCTTCGATAGCGGCGGCTATATATTCCTTTACGACCTATAAATATGGAAATACGTTCGTTTACGGAATAAACGTAACACTCTATAACTGGCTTTCATCTGCCCGTTACTGTTGCCCACGCAACTGTTGCCCGAGCAACAGCCATTCAACAAATCAGCAGTCAGACAACACCGGCTTTTTCAGCAGTGAACCTGCAGCCCTTGCCCATCAAGGCCTGTAGCCGTTGGTACAGCTCTTGCTCAACGCCTGCACCACACCTGCTATGAACCACTGTTGAAAAAGGAACTGTTCATGACCCGTCCACTGAATGTCGTTGCCCTCTCCGGCGGAACCTGGCGCCCGTCGCGCACGCTCGTGTTGACCCAAGCCCTGCTGGCCGAACTTGCCACCCTGCTGCCGATCCAGTCCACCCTGATCGAATTGGGCGATATTGCCCGGCCATTGGGCGCTGCACTGTCGCGCGAAGAGTTGCCGGCCGAGGTCGAGGCGCGACTGTTGGCCATCGAACAGGCCGACCTGCTGATCGTCGCCGCGCCGGTGTATCGCGGCTCCTACCCGGGGTTGCTCAAGCACCTGTTCGACCTGGTGGGCCTCAACGCGCTGATCAACACGCCAGTATTGCTTGCCGCTACCGGCGGCAGCGAACGGCACGCACTGGTACTCGATCATCAACTGCGCCCGCTGTTCGCGTTCTTCCAGGCCCTGACCCTGCCGATCGGGGTCTACGCCACCGAAGCCGATTTCACCGATTACCAAATCACCAGCGAGTTACTCAAAGCCCGTATTCAACTGGCGGCAGAACGCGCAGCGCCTTTGTTTGCCGCGCACTCCCCCTCCCTGCTGAAAATCGCTTAAGGATTTGTCATGGATGTTTTCTGGTTTCTGCCGACTCACGGCGACGGTCATTACCTGGGCACCACCCAAGGTGCGCGGCCAGTCACTCTCAATTACCTGAAGCAAGTCGCCCAGGCGGCTGACAGCCTGGGTTACTACGGCGTGTTGATTCCTACCGGGCGCTCGTGCGAAGACTCCTGGGTCATCGCCTCGGCACTGGTGCCATTGACCGAGCGTTTGCGTTACCTGGTGGCGATTCGCCCGGGGATTATCTCGCCGACGGTTTCCGCACGCATGGCTGCGACCCTGGACCGCTTGTCCAACGGCCGCTTGCTGATCAACGTGGTGACCGGCGGCGACCCCGACGAAAACCGTGGCGACGGCAGCTTCCTCGACCACGCCGAACGCTACGAAGTCTCCGACGAATTCCTACAGATCTGGCGCCGCGTATTGCAGGGTGAGTCGGTAGATTTCGAAGGCAAACACCTGCGTGTGCAAAACGCCAAGGCACTTTACCCACCGGTGCAGAAGCCTTATCCCCCCCTGTACTTTGGCGGTTCCTCCGACGCCGCCCACGACCTCGCCGCCGAACAGGTCGACGTGTACTTGACCTGGGGCGAGCCGCCCGCCGCCGTCGCCGAAAAACTCGCGGATGTACGCGAACGCGCTGCCCGCCACGGGCGCACCGTGAAGTTCGGCATTCGCCTGCATGTGATCGTGCGCGAAACCGAGGAAGACGCCTGGAAAGCCGCCGACAAACTGATTGAACACATCAGCGACGAAACCATCGCCGCCGCGCAAAAATCCTTTTCGCGCTTTGACTCCGAAGGCCAGCGACGCATGGCTGCCTTGCACGACGGGCGCCGCGACAACCTGGAAATCGCTCCCAACCTGTGGGCCGGTGTCGGCCTGGTGCGTGGCGGTGCCGGCACCGCGTTGGTGGGCAACCCGCAGCAAGTGGCCGAGCGCATCAAGGAATACGCGGACCTGGGAATCGAGAGCTTCATCTTCTCCGGCTACCCGCACCTGGAAGAAGCCTATCGCTTTGCTGAACTGGTGTTCCCGCTGCTGCCGGAACCCTACGCCAGCCTTGCCGGGCGTGGCATCACCAACCTCACCGGCCCGTTTGGCGAAATGATCGCCAACGATGTACTGCCGGCCAAAGCCTAGTGACGCAGGGATTTGCTTTAAGTGGGAGCCAGCTCCCACCTCTGAATGCCCTCGCCAATCAGAACGTGCTCGGCTTTTGACCTTATTGAGGAACACCGTGTGACAGCCAAACCCCACAGCGTCCTGCCATCCCCTTTGCAGACCGCCAGACTGCTGGCCGCCAAATTCGCCCTCACTGCCGTCGAACGCGACGAGCGCGGTGGCACCCCCAAAGCCGAACGTGACGCCCTGCGCCAAAGCGGTCTGTTGGCCCTGAGCATCCCCACCCAGTACGGCGGCCTTGGCGCGCGCTGGAGCGAGACATTGGGCATCGTGCGCGAACTCGCCAAGGTCGACAGCTCCATCGCGCATGTCTTCGGTTTTCACCACTTGATGCTGGCCACCGTGCGCCTGTTTTCGCGCCCGGACCAATGGCAGCCCTGGTTCGAACAGACCGCGCGTAAAAACTGGTTTTGGGGCAACGCCCTCAACCCGCTGGACACACGCACGCTGGTCAAGGATTTCGGCGGCTGGCGCGAATTTTCCGGCAAGAAAAGCTTCTGCTCCGGCGCCAGCGATTCGGAAATGTTGATCGCCTCAGCGGTGGATCAAAGCGCCGGCGGCAAGCTGCTGATCGCCGCGATTCCCAGCGGCCGCAGCGGCATCACCCTGCACAACGACTGGAACAATATCGGCCAGCGCCAGACCGACAGCGGCAGCGCCAGCTTTGAGCGGGTGCGTGTCGAGGAGTCGGAATTGCTGCTCGACCCAGGCCCGCTGAGTACGCCGTTCGCCTGCCTGCGCCCGCTGATCGCGCAGTTGACCTTCACACATATGTTTCTCGGGATTGCCGAAGGCGCCTTTGAAGAAGCGCGCAACTACACCCTGACCGAAACCCGCGCCTGGCACAAATCGTCGTCCGATGACGTACGCCAAGACCCCTACGTGCTGCATCACTACGGCGAGTTCTGGGTTGCCCTGGAGGGCGTGCGGCTGTTGGTGGAACGCGCCGCCGAGCGGCTCGACCAGGCATGGGCCAAAGGCCCGAGCCTCAGCGAAAACGAGCGCGGCCAACTGGCGATAGCCATCGCCACCGCCAAGGTCGCCGCCACCCGTCAGGGCCTGGACCTGTGCAGTCGCCTGTTTGAAGTCACCGGGGCACGCTCCACCCACGCCTCGCTGCGCCTGGACCGGCACTGGCGCAACCTGCGCACGCAAACCCTGCACGACCCGGTGGACTACAAACTCCACGAACTGGGGGACTGGGCGTTGAACCAGTCCCTGCCGATTCCGACGTTCTATTCCTAAGAGAGGTGCCCATGCAGCTTTTAACCTTACCGCCCTCGCCCGCACTCGCGACCTCGATCCGCGCCACGGCCCAGGTCTTCGAAGACCCGAAATCCCAGGCACTGCTCGACCATATCCAGCAAGTGGCGCCCAGCGAAGCCAGCGTGCTGATCATCGGCGAGACCGGCACCGGTAAAGAGCTGGTGGCACGCCATATCCACAACCTCAGTGCGCGGCGCAACCGGCCGTTCGTGGCGGTGAACTGCGGAGCGTTCTCCGAATCGCTGGTGGAGGCCGAACTGTTCGGGCATGAAAAAGGCGCGTTTACCGGCGCCCTCAGCGCCAAGGCCGGCTGGTTTGAAGAGGCCGACGGCGGCACGTTGTTCCTCGACGAAATCGGCGATCTGCCGATGGCGATTCAGGTCAAGTTGCTGCGCGTATTACAGGAACGTGAAGTGGTGCGCCTGGGTTCGCGCAAGAGCATTCCGATTGATGTGCGCGTACTGGCGGCGACCAATGTGCAGCTGGAGAAAGCCATCAATGCCGGGCATTTTCGCGAAGACCTGTATTACCGCCTCGACGTGGTCAGCCTGGAACTCAGTCCCTTGCGCGAGCGCCCCGGCGATATCCTGCCGCTGACCCGGCACTTTATCGAAGCCTACAGCCAGCGCCTGGGCTACGGCCCGGTCACCATCAGCCGCGAGGCCGAACACAAACTCAAGAGTTACAGCTGGCCGGGGAATATCCGCGAGCTGGAAAACGTGATTCACCACACCTTGCTGATTTGCCGCAACGGGCTGATCGAGCGCGACGACTTGCGCCTGTCGAACATGCGCATCGAGCGTCAGGACGACAGCCAGCACGGCGCCGACAACAGCGCCGAAGCATTACTGGAACGGGCCTTTCAAAAGCTCTTCGAAGAGCAGGCCGGCGCCCTGCATGAGAAGGTCGAAGATGCGCTGCTGCGCGCCGCCTACCGTTTCAGCCATTACAACCAGGTGCACACCGCCAACTTGCTGGGCCTGAGCCGCAACGTCACGCGCACCCGGCTGATCAAGATCGGCGAGCTGGCGGTGAACAAGCGCCGGCCGGGAGAAAACGTGCAGGGCGAACGGATGCTGCATCTATCCATTTAGGCGGCAGTGCAGCGCGTTGTCATGGCTGCGCTCGAAGCTGCGCAGCACCTGGAACGATCCAAAGGTCACGGCTGTGGCTTGGTGGGCACGGATCAGCGTCCAGAAATCCTCCTCGCCGTGCTCGAAGCATTTGAACGCCGCCTCGCCGTCCTCGCGCGAGCGCCATTGCAGGTAATTGAGTACCCGCCGCCCGTCATCGCTGACCTGCACGCTCGCATTGATAAAGCCGCCATGGCCCTGGGCCAGGCGCTCGCTTTGGGTGGACAAGGCCGCCACCAGGGCAAGTTGCTGCTGGGGCTCGATCTGAAACTCGATCAATTGAGTGAAGCTGCGACTTTTCTCTGATACCTGCATGAACACTCCCCTTTCTTTGTAGGCAGAATCTTGCGATTCGATGCCACGCAGGGTAAAACCTCTAGTTAAGTCAAGGTCAAGCGCTGTTTGGGAGTTTTTACATGCTCAACAAGGAACTCACCGTCGGCCAACTCGCGGCGCGCAGTGGCGTGGCGGTTACCGCCCTGCATTTCTACGAGTCCAAGGGGCTGATCAAAAGTAACCGCAACGCTGGCAATCAACGGCGTTATCCACGGGACGTGTTGCGGCGCGTGGTGGTGATCAAAATCGCCCAACGCCTGGGCATTCCGCTGGCAACGATTGGCGAAACCTTGCAGACGCTGCCGGACGGGCGCACGCCCAACGCCAAGGATTGGGAGCGTTTGTCGGCGCAGTGGCGGCAAGACCTGGATGACCGGATCAACAAGCTGATGCTGCTGCGCGACAAGCTCAATGGCTGCATTGGTTGCGGGTGTTTGTCGCTGGAGGCGTGCCCGCTGCGCAATCAGGGTGATCAGCTCGGTGAGCAGGGGCCAGGGGCGCAGCTGCTCGAGCCGACCGTGGCGCCCTGATCTGCAGGCCAGGTGAAACGTGGCCTATAGTGAAAGGGACGTGCCTCCATCACCACCACCCAAGGAGAACGATATGCGCACTAAACCCATTCCCGAGGGCTATCACAGCGTCACGCCTTATATGGGCATCGACAAAGCGGGCGAAGCCATCGAGTTCTACAAGAAAGCCTTCGGCGCCACGCAGGTCATGCGCCTGGACATGCCCGACGGCAGGATCGGCCACGCCGAGCTGCGCATTGGCGACTCGGCGATCATGCTGGGTACGCCTTGCGATCAAATGGCCCTGCGCAATCCGGATGAACACACCAGTGTCGGTTTGCACCTGTACGTGAACGACGTCGATGCGCAATTCAAACAAGCGATTGCCGCAGGCGCCTCGGTGGTTTCCGAGCCGAAAGACCAGTTCTATGGCGACCGGTCCGCGAGCGTGAAGGACCCGTTCGGGCACCTGTGGTTCCTCGCTACGCGCCAGGAAGACCTGACCGAAGGGCAGATCCGCGAGCGCGCCGAAGCCATGTTCAAGCAAGGCTGATGCACAGGGAGCCGGGCCACCGGCTCCTACACACTTCATGAACCCCTCCTCCACGCTTTCGCCCTTGCCGCGAACGCCGCGCGACTCCAGGATGCAGGCAGTCATCACAAGGAGTCATTCCATGTTCGCCGGATTCCAGAAAGACCAGTGCCACGTCAATGGCGTGGACATCAGCTACCGCAAAGGCGGCACCGGTCCCGGCCTGCTCCTGCTGCACGGGCACCCGCAAACCCATGTCATCTGGCATAAAGTCGCCGAGCAACTGGCCGAACACTTCACCGTGGTCGCTGCCGACCTGCGCGGTTATGGCGACAGCAGCAAGCCGCCAGCCGATGACCAACACCTGAACTATTCGAAACGCGAAATGGCCCGCGACGGCCTCGAACTGATGCAGGCCCTGGGCTTCGAGCTATTTTCGGTGTTGGCCCACGACCGCGGCGCCCGCGTAGCCCATCGCCTGGCGCTGGACCACCCCAAGGCGGTGCAACGCATGGTGTTGCTGGATATCGCGCCGACGCTGTCGATGTATGCGCAAACCGACGAAGCCTTCGCCCGTGCCTATTGGCACTGGTTCTTCCTGATTCGCCCGGCGCCGCTGCCGGAAGCCTTGATCGAGAGTAACCCCGAGCTGTACCTGCGCAGCGTGATGGGCAGCCGCAGTGCCGGGCTCAAGCCGTTTACCGATGAAGCCTTCGCCGAATACCTGCGTTGCCTGCAACTGCCGGGCACCGCCACGGGTATCTGCGAGGACTACCGTGCCGCCGCTGGCATCGACCTTGAGCATGACCAGGCCGACATCGACGCCGGGCATCAACTGACTCTGCCGCTGTTGGTCATGTGGGGAGCCGAGGGCACGGTCGGCCGCTGCTTCGAGCCGCTCAAGGAGTGGCAGAAAGTCGCCACCGACGTGCGTGGCAAAGCCCTGCCGGCCGGCCACTACATCGCCGAAGAAGTCCCCGAGTTGCTGCTTGGCGAAGTCCTGACCTTCCTTCACTGAACGTGCGGTATCGCAGTGCTATTCTGGCGGCTCATGCCGCCACGCCTGTTTCCGATGACGAATAAGAAAGATACCGTGCCCCTGCCCGAAGACCTGCGGGTATTCCTGACCGTGATCCGCAAGGCCGGTTTCGCTGCCGCCGCCGATGAGCTGGGGTTGTCGCCTGCCTACGTCAGCAAGCGTATCCAGATCCTCGAAACCACCCTGGCCACGCGCCTGCTGCACCGCACCAGTCGGCGTATCGCCCTGACCGAGGACGGTGAACGGGTGCAACGCTGGGCCGTGCGTATCCTCGAAGACTTCCAGCAACTCTCCGATGAGCTCTCCGACGCCCACGACAGCCCGCGTGGGCGCCTGCATTTGTGCAGCAGTTTTGGCTTTGGCCGCAACCATGTGGCGCCGGCTCTTTCGTTGCTGGCAGAGCAGTACCCGGACCTGGAGATTCGCCTGGACCTGTTTGATCGCGTGGTGGATATCGTCAGCGAAGGTTTCGACCTGGAGATTCGCGTGGGCGATGACATCCCTGGCCAGCACATCGGCCGGCGGCTGGTGAGCAATCGCCGGGTGCTGTGTGCAGCGCCGGCTTATCTGCAGCGTCGTGGTACGCCGCTGCACTTGAGTGACCTGGAACAGCACGACTGCCTGGTGCTCAAGGAGCGTGACAACACCTTTGGTATCTGGAACCTGGAACGCGACGGCGCCCAGCAAAGCGTGCGCGTGCGCGGGCCGCTGTCGTCGAATAATGGCGAGATTGTGTTGCAGTGGGCGTTGGATGGGCGTGGGGTATTGCTGCGTTCGATGTGGGATGTGAAGCCGCTGCTGGAACAGGGGAAACTGGTGCAGGTGCTGCATGGCTATACCCAGAGCGCCAACGTGTGGGCGGTGTACCCGACACGGTTGGCGTATTCCGGGAAGCTGCGCGCCTGCGTGGAGTTTTTGCAGGAGCACTTCAAGGGGCTCTCTGTTTAACCGAATCAAAAAGGCAGTGTGTCAGTTGAGCCAGGGGTTGGCTTGCAGGTGCCGAGCCTCGAAGGCCTTGATCGCGTCACTGCGCTGCAAGGTACTGCCGATGGCATCCAGGCCCAGCAACAGCGCAGTCTTGCGCAGCGTGTCGATCTGGAATGGAATCACTTGGCCATCGGCCAAGCGAATCTCCTGCTGTTCAAGGTCAACACTGATCCGCGCCTGTTCCGCCTGGCTCACGGTCTGCCCCAACCGCTGCGCCGCCGCCTCTTCCAGCGTAATCAACAACACCCCATTACGTTGGCAATTGTCATAAAAAATCCCGGCAAAACTGCTGCCGATCAACGCCCGAATGCCCATCTGCTTGAGCCCCCACACCGCGTGTTCACGGCTGGAACCACAACCAAAGTTCGGCCCCACCACCATAAAACTCGCGCCCTGCCAGGCCGGTTGGTTCAGCACAAACGCCGGGTTGGGTTCGCCGTTGGGCAAAAAGCGCAGGTCAAAAAAAAGCCCACGGTCCAGCCCACTGCGGTCGATGCCCTTGAGGAACTGCTTGGGCATGATCACGTCAGTGTCGATATTCGCCGCCAGCATGGGCGCGGCCTTGCCGGTGATCAGGGTGAAGGGTTGCAGGCTCATGGGCGGTCTCCAAAGTGGCGAATGTCTGTCAGGCGGCCGGTGATGGCGGCGGCGGCAACCATCGCCGGGCTCATCAGGTGGGTGCGCGCGCCAGCACCCTGGCGGCCTTCAAAGTTGCGGTTGGTGCTGGAGGCGCAGCGGTCGCCGGCGGCGAGCACATCGTCATTCATCGCCAGGCACATCGAGCAGCCCGACTGGCGCCATTCGAAACCGGCGTCGATAAAGATCGCCGCCAGCCCCTCGGCTTCGGCCTGGTCACGCACTTCGGTGGAGCCGGGCACGATCATCGCCCGCACATGGTTGGCCACGTGTTTGCCGCGCACCACGCGGGCGGCGTCGCGCAGGTCTTCGATACGTGCGTTGGTGCAGGAACCGATAAAGGCGTGGCTGATCACGATATCGCTCAGCGGCATGCCGGCTTCCAGGCCCATATAGTCGAGGGCGCGGCGCATGTCCTGGCGCAGGATCAGGTCGCTGACGTCCTGCGGGTCGGGCACGCGGGCGCCGATGGGCGCGGCCTGGTCGGGGCTGGTGCCCCAAGTGACCATGGGTTCCAGGGTGCTCGCGTCGAGGTGCACTTCCTGGTCGAACACGGCGTCGGTATCCGAATAGAGTTGGCGCCAGCCCAGCAATGCCTGCTCCCACAACTCACCCTTGGGCGCGCGGGGCTTGCCCTTGAGGTAGGCGAAGACTTTTTCGTCCGGCGCCATGAACGCGCCTCGCGCGCCTGCTTCTACGGCCATGTTGCAGATGGTCATGCGTGCTTCGACGCTCAATGCGTCGAGGGTCGAACCGCGAAATTCAATTGCATAACCTGTCGCACCGGACGCGCCGATCCTGCCGATCAGCGCCATGATCACGTCCTTGGACGTAAGGTCTGCGGCCAGCGCGCCGTCGACGGTCACCCGCATGCTTTTGAGGCGCTTGTAAACCAGGGTCTGGGACGCCAGCAGGTGTTCGATTTCCGAGGTACCGATACCAAAACCGAATGCGCCGAGGGCACCGTAGGTGGTGGTGTGGCTGTCACCGGCGGCGATCACCATGCCCGGCAGGATAAAACCCTGCTCCGGGGCGATCACGTGTTCGATGCCCTGGCGCTTGTCGAGGATGTCCAGCAGCTCGATGCCGAAATCACGGCAGTTTTGCGCCAGGTACGACACCTGCCGCGCGCCGCCCGCATCCGGCATTGTCGCGGTGCGTCTGGGGGTGGTGGGGTTTACATGGTCGACCACGGCCAGCGCCGTGCCGGGCCGCCACACCTTACGCCCGGCCTCGCGCAGGCCACTGAATGCCTGCGGGCTGGTGTATTCGTTGATCACCTGGCGGTCTATATAAAGCAGCACATGGCCCTGGTCATCCAGGGGGCACACTGTGTGGGAATCGATGTGTTTGTCGTAGAGGGTTCTGGCAGTCATTTGTCTTAAGGCTCACTCAACGGTATGAGCCCATCCTACGCAGCCACCCGGCCCCATCAATGGCGCCTGGGTGATGGCTTGGAACATGTTTCGTGTTCGATCGCGGCAATTCAGCCCTGCGAATGTGAATCTGAAACATTTACTTGCATCTTCGGCTTAGGGTTTTCCTGTTCTCATCCGTCTTAACTTAGATACAGCCCGTCGCGTCAGCAAAAGCTACGACTGGCCTTTTCCGGGCCTCCATCGCCCCCCTCCGATCAAGACCTCATTCACATGTCGAAGAAGTCACGCTCCAAACTCTGGTTTCTCGTACATAGCTGGCTGGCCTTGCCCATCTGGTTCTTTGTACTGATCGTCTGCGTCACCGGCACCCTGGCGGTGGTCAGCCAGGAAATCGTCTGGCTGGCCAACCCGGATATCCGCGCAAGCAAGCCGTCGGACGATGCCGAACTGCTGAGCTACGACCAGGTCATCAGCGCGATCAAGCGCGCCGAGCCCCAGGTGATCGTGCAGTCGCTCAGCCGCCCGGATGAATCGCACTTCGCCCTGAGTGTCGACCTCAGTTACCCCGACGGGCGCTCGGTCGAGGTCTACGTCAACCCCTACACCGGGGCGATCCAGGGGATCAGTCCGTCGTTCGACTTCCGCCAGTTCACCCGCGCGCTTCACGGCTGGTGGCTGGTGCCGTTCACCAATGGCTTCAGCTGGGGCTGGTACCTGGTGTCACTGCTCGGCCTGCCGTTGCTGGCGTCGCTGGTCACCGGGCTGGTGGTCTACAAGAAATTCTGGAAGGGCTTTCTCCGGCCGACCCTGCGCGTGCGCCACGGTGCGCGGATCTTCTGGGGCGACTTCCACCGCCTGAGCGGTATCTGGTCGATCTGGTTTATCGCGGTGATCTCCATTACCGGCACCTGGTTCCTGATCCAGGCGATCCTGTTTGACAACCAGATTTCAATCTCCAGCGAGCCCATCGTGCCGGTGATCGCCCGCGAAAAAGTCCCGACGTCGGCGCCCGGCGTGCCGGCACCGATGATTGCCGTGGATGACGCAATCGCAATCGCGACCCAGCGTATCCCAGGGCTGGAGGCGAGTTTCGTCAGCCTGCCGTTGAACGCCTACAGCCACCTGCAGATCGGTGGCCGAGGCTGGTATCCGTTGATGTACCAGACCGCGCAGATCAACCCGTATGACGGTGAAGTCGCCTCGGCGCACCTGCTGTCCGACCGCACCAAGCTGGAGTTTGTCACCGAGTCCATGCGCCCTCTGCACACCGGCGACTTCGGTGGCATCTGGATCAAGCTGATCTGGGCATTCTTCGGCCTGGTGCTGAGCATGATGGTCTTGAGTGGCCTGCTGATCTGGACCAAGCGCACCGCCCTGGCCACCCTTAACGCCCTCAAGCGCAGCAACCAGGCGCCGCGCCAACCGGCGTCGATCCCGGCGTTGCAGGCTGAAACCTCGGAGGCGAACCCATGAGCAAGGTCACTGCCGCTGCACCGCCTTCGCCACTGCGGGCCTTTTGGCTGAAATGGCGCTTCCATATCAACGTACTGCTGTTGCTGGTGCCCCTGGGCTTCATGCCCAAGTATTTTTCCGAGGCGGCCCTGTTTCGCGGCGACACCGGCATCGGCGAGCGCGTGGCGGGTGATGTGCAGGTGGGGCCCTGGAGCCTCAAGCTGGCCGAGTTCCGCAATGAAGGCCCACGCCCGAACCCGGCCGGCCCGATGAAGTTCTTCAATGCCGCCCTGTGCGAAACCTGTACCGAGCAGGTCAAGGCCACTTACCTGCGCATCGGCAAACCGCGCAGCCTGCGGGCCGCCGGGGTGATCTTCTTCGGCACCCCATACCGCATGGGCGCTGCCCTGCCCGTGCCGGCACGCACACCTGTCGACGCCGAACTGTGGGTCACCATGGAAGGCTGGGACGGCACCGTGCACCAGGGTTCCATCCCGCTGAGCCAGGCCTCGCCTGCCACTATTGCCTGGTTGAACAAGCAAGGAGTTAAACCATGACGTTGACGCCCCTGTCCCGTGTCTGCATTGCGCTGTTACTCGGCGCCGGCTTCAGTACCACTGCACTGGCCCACAACCCGATGTGCGAGTGCAAGGAAATCCCCGGCGAGCAGATCCAGTGCACCGGCGGTTTCTCCGATGGCAGCGGCGCCCCCGGCGTAACCCTGGATGTGATCGGCTACGACGAAACCATCCTGGTGCCCGGCAAGCTGGGCCAGGATTCGACCCTGACCTTCAAGAAGCCGTCGGCGGAGTTCTATGTGCTGTTTGACGCAGGCCCTGGCCATGTCGTCGAAATCGACCAAGCGGATATCCAGCCTCAATGAGCACGACACAGGTTGTACGCCCCGCCGGTGCTGGCCATGAAACCCTTTACGTCCTGCTGCTGTGCCTGATCATCCTCGCGGTGGCCGGCACGGTGGTGGCGCTGCACGGCGAAACCCAGGAAGTCGCCGCCGTGCCCAGCCACCAACTGGACGCACGCCGCGACCTCAGCGCCGCCGAGCAAGGCATCTATGCCGACTTGCGCGTGACCCTGGATGAAATCCACTTGCTGCAGGCCGAGCAAAACACGCTGCCCACGCCCGAGCAGCTGGCCGAGGAAGGCTTTGCGCCCTTCGCCCAGGACGCCAGTTCGGTCAGCCGTGGCGACCATCGCTGGCAACTGCTGGCGCCTTCGGCCTACCTGGGCTTGAGCCAGACGCCCGACACCAGCGGCTCGCTGCTGATGCGCGTGCACGGCGCCGAGCCGGATATCTGGCTCAACCGTCAAGCCAACCTCGCCGCCCCCTCTGACCTCACTGACCAGGCGCTGATCGCAGCGGGCTGGCGGCAGGTGGTCGCGCAATTCGATGCCGGCGTCACCCGCCAGCACCGTCACTGAACGAGAAGACCGATTGCCCATGTCTATTTCATCTCCCCTGTTGCGCCTGTTGCTGGTTGGCCTGCTCAGCCTGATGCTGGCCCCCCTGGCAAATGCCGAGGCGGCCAAACGCCTGCGCATCGGCATCACCCTGCATCCTTATTACAGCTACGTGGCGAATATCGTCGGCGACAAGGCCGACGTGGTGCCGCTGATTCCGGCCGGCTTCAATCCCCACGCCTACGAGCCGCGCGCCGAGGACATCAAGCGCATCGGCACCCTCGATGTGATCGTGCTCAACGGCGTCGGCCATGACGATTTCGCCGACCGCATGATCGCCACCAGCGAGCGCCCGGACATCGCGGTGATCGAAGCCAACGCCAACGTGCCGCTGCTGGCCGCTACCGGCAATGCCGCGCGCGGTGCGGGCAAGGTGGTCAACCCGCATACCTTCCTGTCGATCAGCGCCTCGATTGCCCAGGTCAACAACATTGCCCGCGAACTGGGCAAACTCGACCCGGACAACGCCAAGACCTACACCCAGAACGCCCGCGCCTATGGCAAGCGTCTGCGCCAGATGCGCGCCGACGCCCTGGCCAAGCTGACCAGCGCACCCAACCCGGACCTGCGCGTGGCCACGGTGCACGCGGCCTACGACTACCTGCTGCGTGAGTTCGGCCTGGAAGTCACCGCCGTGGTCGAGCCGGCCCACGGTATTGAGCCAAGCCCCAGCCAGCTGAAAAAAACCATTGATGAATTGCGCGCGCTGGACGTGAAGGTGATCTTCTCGGAGATGGATTTCCCCTCCTCCTACGTCGACACCATCCAGCGTGAATCCGGGGTCAAGCTGTACCCGCTGTCACATATTTCCTACGGCGAATACAGCGCCGAGAAGTACGAAGTGGAAATGACCGGCAACCTCAATACCGTGGTGCGGGCCATTCAGGAGTCGGGGGCATGACGGCGGCGGAACACCTGCAGGTCGCCAGCATTGGCCCGACCATCGATTTTGACCAGGTCTCGCTGACCCTTGGTCGTACCATGATCCTCGACGGCGTGAGCTTTCAGGTACAACCGGGCAGCATCCATGCATTAGTGGGCCCGAACGGCGGCGGTAAAAGCTCGCTGATCAAGACCCTGCTGGGGCAAACGCCGCATCAGGGTCGATTGAGCCTGCAATGGCCAACCGCCCCCGGCACCATCGGCTATGTGCCCCAGGCGCTGGAGTTCGACCGTGGCCTGCCGATGACGGTCGACGACTTCATGGCTGCCATGTGCCAACGCCGCCCGGCGTTCCTCGGCCTGTCCAGACATTACGCCGCGGCGATCGGCGAGGCCCTGGAGCGGGTCGGCATGCAAGACAAACGCAAGCGGCGCATGGGTGCCTTGTCCGGTGGTGAGCGCCAGCGCGTGCTGCTGGCCCAGGGCCTGATCCCGGCGCCACACCTGCTGGTACTGGATGAGCCAATGTCGGCCCTCGATGAGGCGGGTATCCAGGTGTTCGAACGTCTGCTGAATGACTGGCGCCTGGCCGGGATCACCGTGCTGTGGATCGAGCATGACCTGGAAGCCGTGGGCCGTCTGGCCGACCGCGTGACCGGGCTGAACCGCCGCGTGCTGTTTGACGCCACGCCAAAAGCGGCGCTGACCCCGGACCGCCTACTCACCCTGTTCTCCACCCACCCTCGGAGCCCGGCGCAATGAGTTATGAAGCGTTTCGCTTGATGGTCCAAGGCTGGGCCTCTTCCGGTTACCTGCCGGAGGCGCTGGCCTATGGTTTTGTGGTCAATGCCCTGCTCGCCGGTTTGCTGATCGGCCCGGTGCTGGGCGGCCTGGGTACGCTGGTGGTGGTCAAGCGCTTTGCGTTTTTCTCCGAAGCGGTCGGGCACGCCGCGCTGACCGGGGTGGCCGTGGGCATCCTGTTGGGTGAACCCTACACCGGCCCCTATGGCAGCCTGTTCGGCTACTGCCTGTTGTTCGGCATCCTGCTCAACTACCTGCGCAACCGCACGGGGCTGGCGCCGGACACCTTGATCGGCGTGTTCCTGTCGGTGTCGCTGGCGTTGGGCGCGAGCCTGCTGCTGATCCTGGCGGGCAAGATCAACGTGCACATCCTCGAAAACGTCTTGTTCGGCTCGGTGCTGACGGTCAACGGCAATGACCTGCTGGTATTGGCAATTGTCGGTTCGCTGGTGATGGCCCTGGCGCTGCCGCTGTACAACCGCATCATGCTCGCCAGCTTCAACCCGCAGCTGGCGGCGGTGCGCGGCGTGGCGGTAAAGACCCTGGACTATCTGTTCGTGATCCTGGTGACGCTGATCACCGTGGCGGCGGTCAAGGTGATCGGCGCGATCCTGGTCGGCGCGCTGCTGGTGATTCCAGCCGCGGCGGCACGCCTGCTGAGCCAGTCGCTCAAAGGCTTTTTCTGGGTCTCGGTGGTGATCGCCACCGTCAGCACCCTGTGCGGCATCCTGCTGCCGATCATTTTCGACCTGCCTGTTCCGTCCGGCGCCGCGATCATCCTGATGGCCGGCATTTTCTTCGCGCTCGCCGCCATCGCACGCGGCACTGTGCCCAGCCTCAAAGGAAATCTTGGATAATGCGCCCTGTTTTTCGCCCACTGGCCCTGGCCATCGCTTGCTTGATCAGTCCCTCGGCGCCGGCTGCCGTTGACGGCTTCCAGACCCGCGATTTCGTTGCCAACAACGGCCTAGGGCACGCCGCGCTGAGCAAGACAAAATCGGTCAAACCGCTCAAGGTGCTGGCCTCGCTGCCTATTACCTATGGGCTGGCCGACGTGCTGCTCAAGGGCACCGACGTGCAGCTGGAACGCGCGGCGCCAGCCAACCTGCCGGGCTCACGGCAGGTGTCGTACTTCACCGGCCGTGGCGCGCCGGCCTTGAATACCCTGGCCCAGGACGCAGACGCGGCGATCGGCCTGCGCTCTCTATGGCCGGATGACCCGCTTTACCCGGTGGCGCGCCGTAGCAATATCCGCATCGTTGAAGTCGATGCCGCGCGCCCGGTAGACGGCGGCTTGCCGGGGATCGCCGTGCAACCGGGCAGCACCGATGGCCTGAACAGCCAGCCGTGGCAATCGAGCAATAACATGGGGCGCATGGCCGATGTGATGGCCGCCGACCTGAGCCGCCTGGCGCCCGGCGCCAAGCCGAAGATCGACGCCAACCTCGCGGCCCTCAAGCAGCGCCTGCTCAAGCTGACTGCCGACAGCGAAGCGCGGCTGGCCCAGGCGGACAACCTGAGTGTGCTCAGTTTGAGTGACCACTTCGCTTACCTGGTCAGCAGCCTGAACCTGGAGCTGCTCAGCACCGACCCGCGCCCCGATGCCGACTGGACGCCTGAAGCCTTGCAGAAACTGACTGCCGACTTGAAAGACAACGACATTGCCGTGGTGCTGCATCATCGTCAGCCCAGTGAGGCCGTGAAGGCCGCCGTCACCGCGGGCGGTGCACAGCTGCTGGTGCTGAACGTCGACGGCGTGGAGCCGGTGACCGAGCTGGAAACCAATGTGGATCAGGTGATCAAGGCCCTCGCGCCCTGACGCCTGGAGGGCAGCCTTCTGTGCCAAGCAGTCCTCTGTGGCAAGCCTGCTCGCCACAGGAAGCCTGCCTCCCATAACAAACCCGCCGTCCATGACAAGTTTGGCAGCCACACGGGTTAAACCACATCCACGCCGACATGAATCGCATCATGCCGCCAGAACTCCAGGTCGCAGTCGATCAGCCGCTGGTGCTGGTCATAATTGACCCGGGCAATCCGCAGGCCTGGGCTGCCGACTGACACGCGCAACGCGGCGGCAGCTTCCACCGGCAGTGACGTCGGCACGATTTCGAAACGCACCCGGCCATAGTGCAAGTCGTACTTGCGGGCATACAGCTCGGTCATCGACTGATTCAAATCGCAGGCCAGAATCCCCGGAAAATACTGCGGGTTGAGGTAATGCTCCACATACAGCACCAGCCGCCCATCGATCCGCCGCCCCCGGCAGATCTGGATCACACTGGACAACGCCGGCAACTGCAACCAGGCGCACACCGCCGCCGACGCCGGTTGCAGCCGCGCGCTGATCACTTCAGTCGAGGCTACACGCCCCTGGTCGTTGACCATCGCGTGAAAGTGGCTGCGCTGCATCAGGTTGTAGGCCAGGCGCGGCGGCGAAACAAACCAGCCGCGGCGCTCCTCGCGGTAAATCTGCCCCTGGGCTTCCAGTTGTAACAAGGCTTCCCGCACGGTAATCCGAGTGGTACCAAACAACTCGCTGAGTTTGCGCTCGGCGGGCAGTTTACTGGCGGGCGGCAGCAGGCCATGGTCGATCTGCTCTTGCAGCGCCAGCCCGATGGATGTCACCGCCTTGATTGCCTCATCACGCATCAACGTTACCTATCTGGACTAGACCAGCACCGTTCAGGTGCACAAAACGCGCTGTATTCGGGCTTCTGCCATGGCGTGCCAGCCTAGGCAATACAGATGACCGACAGATGACAGCCCCTGTCGAACCGCTGCACCACACCCTGCAATACATCGGCCAAGTCCATGGCCTGCGGGCGCTTGGGCATGGTCTACGCTGAGTCTGAAGTGAGCGACACCCGCGATTTAAAAACGACATCGACATGAAACTGTCATCCATCACGCCTAGATTGGCTCAGGTATTGCTGACCTAGACCAACACCACCGCAAACGTCGACAAAAACGCAGCGTTGAAAACGCCCAAAGGAGCTTCGGATGAAACAGCTTTTCCTGGCATCACTGTTAGGCTCGACCATTGCCATGTGCACCGCCGCCATGGCCGCTGATACCGATTTAAAAACCCTTGAAGCTGCCGCCAAGACAGAAGGCGCGGTCAACAGTGTCGGCATGCCCGATGACTGGGCCAACTGGAAAGGCACCTGGGACGACCTCGCCAAGATTTACGGCCTGAAACACATCGACACCGACATGAGTTCGGCCCAGGAAATCGCCAAGTTCAAAGCCGAAAAAGACAATGCCAGCGCCGATATCGGCGACGTCGGCGCCGCCTTCGGCCCGATCGCGGTGAAGCAGGAAGTCACCCAGCCTTACAAACCGTCGACCTGGGCCCAGGTGCCGGATTGGGCAAAAGACAAAGACGGTCACTGGGCCCTGGCCTACACCGGCACCATCGCGTTTATCGTCAACAAGAAGCTGCTGCACGGCTCCGAAGTCCCCCACAGCTGGGCTGACCTGCTGACCGGCAAATACAAGGTGTCGGTCGGTGACGTAAGCACTGCGGCCCAGGCCTCCAACGCGGTACTCGCCGCCGCAATCGCCAACAAGGGCGATGAAAAGAACATCGCACCGGGCCTGCAATTTTTCACCAAGATCGCCCAGCAAGGTCGTCTCGGCCTGTCCAACCCGACCATCGCCACCATGGAAAAAGGCGAAATCGAAGTGGGCATCGTCTGGGACTTCAACGGCCTGAGCTACAAAGCCAAGATGGCCAACCCGGATGACTACGTGGTGCTGATCCCGTCGGACGGTTCGGTGAAATCCGGCTACACCACCATCATCAACAAGTACGCCAAGCACCCGAACGCCGCCAAGCTGACCCGCGAATATATCTTCAGTGATGCCGGCCAACTCAATCTGGCGCGTGGCAATGCGCGTCCGATCCGCGCCGAAACCGATCTGAAACTGCCGGAAGATATCGCCAAGAACCTGATTCCGGGCGAGCAGTACACCAAGGCCAATCCGCAGCCGATCAAGGATGCCGATGCCTGGGAAGCGACCTCCAAGAAGCTGCCACAGCTGTGGAACGAGCAGGTCATCGTAGAAATGAAGTAAGCGTTCTACTTGATCGAAACGCGGTCAGTGTGGGAGCTGGCTTGCCTGCGATAGCTGTCTGACATTCGGCATCCATGTCGACTGATACACCGCCATCGCAGGCAAGCCAGCTGCCACATTTGATCCGGTTTCAACCGACAAAAGATCCAAGCCCATCTGTTGCGGAGCGCCAGCCCCCATGAA
Source organism: Pseudomonas sp. (assembly GCF_049590575.1). Classification (GTDB taxonomy): domain Bacteria; phylum Pseudomonadota; class Gammaproteobacteria; order Pseudomonadales; family Pseudomonadaceae; genus Aquipseudomonas. Next base: position 23,043 of record NZ_JBAWDE010000392.1, on the reverse strand, counting down.
GCACAATGTCATCCTTGTGGTGCTCGACGGCCTCAACTTCGAGGTTGCGCGGCACGCCATGGGACACTTGCAGGCCTATGTCGGCGCAGGACGCGCAGCCCTCTACACCCTGGAATGTGAACTGCCCGCGCTGTCCCGCCCATTGTATGAGTGCATCCTCACCGGCGTGCCACCGATCCAGAGCGGCATCGTGCACAACAACGTCTCGCGCCTGTCCAACCAGCGCAGCATTTTCCATTACGCCACCGAGGCCGGCCTTACCACCGCAGCGGCGGCTTACCACTGGGTGAGCGAGTTGTACAACCGCACGCCCTTCCTCGCCGCCCGTGATCGTCACACCGACGACAAGGCGCTGGCGATCCAGCACGGGCTTTTCTACTGGAATGACCATTACCCGGATTCGCACCTGTTCGCCGACGCCGAAAGCCTGCGCCGCACACACGCGCCGAATTTCCTGGTGGTGCACCCGATGAATATCGACGACGCCGGCCACAAGCACGGCCTCGACACCCCGCAATACCGCAACAGCGCACGCTCGGCCGACATCATCCTGGCCGACTACCTGCAATCCTGGCTCGATGCCGGTTACCAGGTGCTGGTGACCGCTGACCACGGCATGAACAATGATCGCTCCCATAACGGCCTGTTACGGGAAGAGCGCGAAGTGCCGCTGTTTGTCCTCGGCGATGCCTTCAGCCTGGACGCGAATGCCGCGCCGAAACAGACCGACCTTTGCGGCACCGTCTGCGAACTGCTGGGCGTGCGCCACGACAAACCTGTGTGCCGGGAGCTGTTGAAATGACCCGCAGCAAATGGCTGGCGCTGCTTTGCCTGGTGCCCTTCGCGCTGTTCTTTATCGTGTTCGAAATCGCCCCGCTGGTCTGGGTGCTGATCAACAGCCTGCAAACCGAAGAATCCGGCTGGGGCCTGGACAACTTCACGCGGATCTTCAGTTCGAAGTTCTACCTGCAAGCGATCCAGTTCAGCCTGGAGATCAGCTTCTACTCGAGCATCTTCGGGATCATCATCGCCACCCTGGGCAGTTACTCACTGCGCCGAGTGGATTCGCCGCTGCGCAACTTCGTCACCGCCTTCGCCAACATGACCAGCAACTTTGCCGGCGTGCCGCTGGCCTTTGCGTTCATTATCCTGCTGGGCTTCAACGGCAGCATCACCATCATGCTCAAGCAGGCGGGGATCATTCAGGACTTCAACCTGTACTCCAAAACCGGCTTGATCATCCTTTATACCTACTTCCAGATTCCCCTCGGCGTGCTGCTGCTTTACCCCGCATTCGATGCGCTGCGCGAGGACTGGCGCGAGTCGGCGGCGTTGCTCGGCGCCAACGGCTGGGACTTCTGGCGGCATATCGGCCTGCCGGTGCTCACCCCTGCCCTGCTCGGCACCTTCGTGATCCTGCTGGCCAACGCCCTGGGCGCCTATGCCACGGTGTACGCGCTGACCACCGGCAACTTCAACGTGCTGCCGATTCGTATCGCCGGTCTGGTGTCGGGGGATGTGTCGCTCGACCCGAACATGGCCAGCGCCCTGGCCGTGGTGCTGGTGGCGCTGATGACCGTGGTCACCGTGGTCCATCAACTGCTGCTCAAGAGGAGCTACCATGTCTCGCGCTGAAGCCGGCCCGGCCTCCCTCTACCACCGCGTGGTGGTGTACCTGTTGTTTGCGATCCTGGTGCTGCCGCTGATCGGCACGTTCGTCTACTCGATTGCCAGCAGTTGGTGGGCGACCATCCTGCCCGCCGGTTTTACCCTGAAGTGGTACGTGCAACTGTGGAGCGACCCGCGCTTCCTGATCGCCTTCGGCCAGTCATTGCTGGTGTGCGTGGGCGCGCTGGTCCTGTCGGTGCTGCTGATCCTGCCGCTGCTGTTCGTGGTGCATTACCACTTTCCCAGGCTCGATGCGCTGATGAACATCCTGATCCTGCTGCCGTTTGCGGTGCCGCCGGTGGTGTCGTCGGTGGGCCTGCTGCAACTCTACGGCTCGGGGCCGCTGGCGATGGTGGGTACGCCGTGGATTCTGATCGGCTGCTACTTCACGGTGGCGCTGCCGTTCATGTACCGCGCGATCACCAACAACCTGCAAGCCATCAACCTGCGCGACCTGATGGACGCCTCGCAACTGCTCGGCGCCAGCACCTGGCAGGCGGCAATTTTCGTGGTGCTGCCGAACCTGCGCAAAGGCCTGATGGTGGCGCTGTTACTGTCGTTCTCGTTCCTGTTCGGCGAGTTCGTGTTCGCCAATATCCTGGTGGGCACGCGCTATGAAACCCTGCAGGTGTACCTGAACAACATGCGCAACAGCAGCGGCCATTTCACCAGTGCCGTGGTGATTTCCTATTTCTTCTTTGTGCTGGTGCTGACCTGGGCCGCCAACATCTTGAACAAGGACAAAAGCCAATGAGCTTCGTCAGCGTCCAACACCTGCAAAAAAGCTACGCCGGCACGCCGGTGTTCAGCGATATCAACTGCGAAATCGCCAAGGGCGAGTTCGTCACCCTGCTCGGCCCCTCCGGCTGCGGCAAGTCGACCTTGTTGCGCTGCATCGCCGGCCTGACCTCGGTGGACAGTGGGAAAATTCTGCTCGATGGGCAGGACATCGTGCCGCTGAGCCCACAGAAGCGCCATATCGGCATGGTGTTCCAGAGCTATGCGCTGTTCCCCAACATGACCGTGGAGCAGAACGTCGCGTTCGGCTTGCGCATGCAAAAGGTCAATGCCGACGACAGCCACAAACGCGTGCAGGAAGTACTGCAACTGGTGGAGCTCAAGGACCTGGCCGGCCGTTACCCGCACCAGATGTCCGGCGGCCAGTGCCAACGGGTTGCCCTGGCCCGCTCCCTGGTCACCCGCCCGCGCCTGTTGCTGCTGGATGAACCGCTGTCGGCGCTGGATGCGCGGATTCGCAAGCACCTGCGCGAGCAGATCCGCCAGATCCAGCGCGAGCTGGGCCTGACCACGATTTTCGTCACCCATGACCAGGAAGAAGCCCTGACCATGTCGGACCGGATTTTCCTGATGAATCAGGGAAAGATCGTGCAGAGCGGCGATGCCGAGACCCTTTACACTGCGCCAGTGGACGTATTCGCCGCCGGATTTATCGGCAACTACAACCTGCTGGATGCCGACAAGGCCAGCCAGTTGCTGCAACGGCCGGTCAGCGGGCGCATTGCGATTCGCCCGGAGGCCATCGAGCTGAGCCGCAGCGGCGAACTCGACGCGCTGGTGCGCAGCCACAGCTTGCTCGGCAACGTGATTCGCTACCGCATCGAAGCGCGTGGCGTGGAATTGGTGGTGGACGTACTCAACCGCTCGGCCGGCGACCTGCACCCGGACGGCCAGCGTCTGGCACTTTCCATCGACCCGAGTGCGCTGTGTGAAGTAGCCTGATGCAACGATTTATTGAGAGAGCGTGACGGATGGCATTGGTAATTTTTGATTTGGACGACACCCTGATCCACGGCGACTGCGCCACCCTGTGGAGCGAGCAGATGGGCCGCCTGGGCTGGGTCGACCCCGAATCGTTCATGCGCAGGAACAACGAGCTGATGGACGCCTACGGCCAGGGCAAGCTGGCTATGGAAGACTTCATGGACTTCAGCCTGGAGCCGATGATCGGCCGTACCCCGGAAGAAATCGAGCACTTGGTGGAGCCATGGGTCGAGGACGTTATCGAACCGCTGATCTACAGCGACGCCACCAAGACTATCGCCCGCCACCGTGCGAATGGCGACCGGATCCTGGTGATTTCCGCTTCGGGCACACACCTGGTCACGCCGATTGCCGCGAGAATCGGCATCGACGAGGTGCTGGGGATTGATCTGGAGGTCGGTCATGGTGTGTACAGCGGGCGCACGGTCGGCGTACTCACCTATCGCGAAGGCAAGATCACGCGCTTGTTGGAATGGTTGGAGCAGGAAGGTGAAACACTGGAGGGCGCGTATTTCTATTCGGATTCGCGCAATGATTTGCCGTTGCTGTTGAAGGTGGATCACCCGCAGGTGGTGAACCCTGACCCGGTGTTGCGCGAGCAGGCTGAGCAGGCCGGCTGGCCGATTCATCACTGGGTCTGACTCAATCGAGATTCCGATGTGGGAGGGGGCTTGCTCCCGATGGTGGTGTGTCAGATGAAACATTCTTCACTGATCCACCGTCATCGGGGGCAAGCCCCCTCTCACATTGACTGCATTTCAAATTGAAATCAGGCCAGGCTTTCGTCAATCACCAACACCAACTTCCCGGAAATCTGATTACTCGCCAGTGCCTCGAACGCCGCCTCGGCGTCCTTGATCGGGAAGGTCTTCGCCAGTTGCGGCCTCAGCCGCCCTTCGACAAACAACGGCCAGACATGCTGGCTCAAATCACTGAACAGATCCGCCTTGAACTGATCGCTGCGGCTGCGCAGGGTCGAGCCGAGCAACTGAATACGCTTGCCGAGCACTTGGGCCAGGTCCAATTGCGCCTCGCGGCCGCCCATCAGGCCGATCAACACCCAGCGGCCGTCCAAGGCCAGCAGCTTGAGGTCCAGCGCTGCATAGTTGCCGCCGACCGGGTCGAGGATCACATCGAATGGCCCGAAATCCCGCAGCCCGTCGATGCCGTCGGTACGGACTACGCCGCCTTGGGCGCCCAAGGCTTCGCAGTACGCCAGGCGCTCTGCCGAGCCGACACTGACCCAGCAAGGGCTGCCAAACGCTTTGCACAGCTGGATCGCCGCCGAGCCCACGCCACTGGCACCCGCGTGCAGCAGAACTTTCTCACCGGGTTTCAGGCCCGCCAGCTGGAACAGGTTGAGCCAAGCCGTGCTGTACACCTCAGGCAAGGCCGCCGCTTCAACCAGCGACAAACCTTCAGGCACCGGCAGCACATGGCGTGCGTCCACCACCACGTCTTCGGCCATGCCACCGCCGGCCAGCAGCGCGCAGACGCGGTCGCCGACTTGCCAGGACGAGCCCGCGCCGACTTCGCTGATCACCCCGGAACACTCCAGGCCGAGTACATGGCTGGCGCCGGCCGGTGGCGGATACAGACCCGCGCGCTGCAATAAATCGGCGCGATTCAGGCCCGCAGCCGCCACACGAATGCGAACTTGGCCTACATCGCAGGTAGGACTTGGTTCTTCCAACCACTCCACATGACCTTCAACGCCTTGCAATGCTTTCACAGTGCCTCCATAGTGAGTCTGGACTGAGCCCGTAGCTGTAGCATCGGGTTTTTTGCATTATGCGACCGGACCATATGGAACCGGCTCCCTCAAAGACGGCCTAATATGCGTTATCAATTGCCCCCGCGTCGAATCAGCATGAAGCATTTGTTCCCCAGTACCGCCCTCGCTTTTTTCATTGGTCTCGGCTTCGCGTCGATGTCGACCAATACGTTCGCAGCCAACAGCTGGGACAATCTTCAGCCTGATCGCGATGAGGTGATTGCCAGCCTTAACGTCGTCGAGTTGCTCAAGCGTCATCACTACAGCAAGCCGCCGCTGGACGACGCTCGCTCGGTGATCATCTATGACAGCTACCTCAAGCTGCTGGACCCGTCGCGCAGCTACTTCCTGGCCAGCGATATCGCTGAGTTCGACAAGTGGAAGACCCAGTTCGACGACTTCCTCAAGAGCGGCGACCTGCAGCCCGCGTTCACCATCTACAAGCGTTACCTGGACCGTGTCAAAGCGCGTCTGGACTTCGCCCTGGGTGAGCTGGACAAAGGCGTCGACAAGCTCGACTTCACTCAGAAGGAAACCCTTCTGGTGGACCGCAAGGACGCCCCTTGGCTGACCAGTAACGCCGCGCTCGACGACCTGTGGCGCAAACGCGTCAAGGACGAAGTGCTGCGCCTGAAGATCGCCGGCAAAGAGCCCAAGGCCATCCAGGAACTGTTGACCAAGCGCTACAAGAATCAGCTGGCACGTCTGGACCAGACCCGTGCCGAAGATATCTTCCAGGCTTACATCAACACCTTCGCGATGTCCTACGACCCGCACACCAATTATCTGTCGCCGGATAACGCGGAAAACTTCGATATCAACATGAGTCTGTCGCTGGAAGGCATCGGTGCCGTCCTGCAAAGCGACAATGACCAGGTCAAGATCGTGCGTCTGGTGCCCGCAGGTCCGGCGGACAAGACTAAGCAGGTCGCCCCGGCCGACAAGATTATCGGTGTGGCCCAAGCCGACAAAGAGATGGTCGATGTGGTCGGCTGGCGCCTGGACGAAGTGGTCAAGCTGATCCGTGGACCGAAAGGCAGCGTGGTGCGCCTGGAAGTGATCCCGCACACCAATGCGCCGAACGACCAGACCAGCAAGATCGTGTCCATCACCCGTGAAGCGGTGAAGCTCGAAGACCAGGCCGTGCAGAAGAAAGTCCTCAACCTCAAACAGGATGGCAAGGACTACAAGCTGGGCGTGATTGAAATCCCGGCCTTCTACCTGGACTTCAAGGCGTTCCGCGCCGGTGACCCGGACTACAAGTCCACCACCCGTGACGTCAAGAAGATCCTGACAGAACTGCAGAAGGAAAAAGTCGACGGCGTGGTCATCGACCTGCGCAACAACGGCGGCGGTTCCCTGCAGGAAGCCACCGAGCTGACCAGCCTGTTTATCGACAAGGGCCCGACCGTGTTGGTACGCAACGCTGACGGCCGCGTCGACGTGCTTGAAGACGAGAACCCAGGTGCCTTCTACAAAGGCCCGATGGCGCTGCTGGTCAACCGCCTCTCGGCTTCGGCTTCGGAGATTTTCGCCGGCGCCATGCAGGACTATCACCGTGCACTGATCATCGGCGGCCAGACCTTCGGTAAAGGCACCGTGCAGACCATTCAACCGCTGAACCATGGCGAGCTGAAACTGACCCTGGCCAAGTTCTACCGGGTTTCCGGCCAGAGCACCCAGCATCAGGGCGTCCTGCCGGATATCGATTTCCCGTCGATCATCGACACCAAGGAAATCGGCGAAAGCGCCCTGCCGGAAGCCATGCCGTGGGACACCATCCGCCCTGCGATCAAGCCGGCATCGGACCCGTTCAAGCCATTCCTGGCGCAGTTGAAGGCTGACCACGACACGCGCTCCGCCAAGGATGCCGAGTTCGTGTTTATCCGCGACAAGCTGGCCTTGGCCAAGAAGCTGATGGAAGAAAAAACCGTCAGCCTTAACGAAGTGGATCGTCGCAAGCAGCACACCGACATCGAAAACCAGCAACTTGTCCTGGAAAACATCCGCCGCAAGGCCAAGGGTGAGGATCCACTCAAGGAGCTGAAGAAAGAAGATGAAGACGCGCTGCCGACCGAAGCTGAAAAAACCAAGCCGGAAGACGACGCCTACATGGCCGAGACAGGCCGGATCCTGCTGGACTACCTGAAAATCAGCAAGCAGGTGGCCAAGCAGTAAATGATGGCGATTTAGTCTGATCACCCCCCGGAGTGTCATCATATAGACATCATTCTGTCGTGAAATGAAGGACCGCTGGCATTGAGCCTGCGGTCCTTTTTTTTCGATCGAGATCGCCATGACCATGACCGAACAGCTGAGTGCACTGGGCTCTATCCTGGCTCAAGGCAGTTTGCACAGCCTGTTCCAACCGATCATTTGCCTGTCCGAGCGGCGCATCCTTGGCTATGAAGCCCTAAGCCGTGGCCCCTCCAACAGCCCACTGCACTCCCCCGTCGCCCTGTTCTCCGTAGCCAGCCATGCGGGGCGCCTCAGTGAACTGGAGATCGCCTGCCGCGAAAGCGCGTGCCGACGCTTCAGCGAACAGAAGCTGCCGGGCAAGCTGTTTCTGAATATCTCGCCGGAATCCCTGATGGAGACCGCGCACCAACCGGGGCGCACCCTGCAACTGCTGCGCGATTTCGGGATCCCGCCGAGCCAGGTGGTGATCGAACTCACCGAGCAAACACCTACCGACGACTTCGACCTGCTGCAAACCGCCTTGCACCATTACCGTGACATGGGCTTTGCCATCGCGCTCGATGACTTGGGGGCCGGCTATTCCAGCCTGCGGCTGTGGTCGGAGTTGCGGCCGGATTACGTGAAGATCGACCGGCACTTTATCGACGGTATCCATCAGGACGCGCTCAAACGCGAATTCGTCGGCTCCATCCTGCAAATCGCCAGGGCCTCCCGTGCGCAGGTAATTGCCGAGGGCATCGAGCTGCCCGAAGAGCTGGCGGTACTCACTGAAATGGGGGTCGACCTGGTCCAGGGCTACTTGCTCTGCCGTCCGCAAGAGCATCCGCCGCAGGAGGCTCGCTTGATGCTGCCCAAGCCGGACAACGCCAACATCGCCCCCAGCGAAGAAGCCAGCGACCTCAGCGGGCTGCTCAGCGAACAACCGGCGGTGGACCAGGACACCGCCACCGCCCAGGTGCTGGAGTCGTTCCGGCGCCAGGCCAACCTCAATTCGCTGGCGGTGCTGGATGGGCGCGGTCACCCGGTTGGCATCGTGCATCGGCATTCGCTGTCAGACGCCCTGCTCAAGCCGTTCGCCACCGACCTGTTCGCGCGCAAGCCCATCAGCCGCTTGATGAGCACCGATTTTCTGGCCGTGGAGTTGAGCCAGTCCCTGCAGCAAGTCAGCCGCCTGCTCACCAGTCGCGCACGCCAGCGCATCGAAGAAGACTTCATCATTACGCTCAATGGCGACTACCTAGGCCTGGGCCGAGTGATCGATGTGCTCAAGCTGATCACCGAGCTGAAGATCCAACAGGCCCGTTATGCCAACCCGCTGACCCTGTTGCCGGGCAATGTGCCGATTCAGCAGTGCCTGACGCGGTTGTTGCAGCAACAGCGCGAGTCGGTGATCTGCTACGTGGATATCGACAGCTTCAAACCGTTCAACGATATCTACGGCTACGGGCGCGGGGATGAGGTATTGCTGTGCCTGGCGCAGTGCCTTAACGACCGGGTAGACCCGAGCCGCGACTTTGTCGGGCATATTGGCGGGGATGACTTTTTGCTGGTGCTGGGGCCGCAGGACTGGCGCAAACGGCTTAACCAGTTGCTGGATGATTTCCACACCCAATGCCGACGTTTTTACCGTGCCGAGCACTTGGACGCCGGCTGCTTTGTGGCGTTGAACCGCCAGGGTGTGCGCCAGGAGTTTGCGTTGTTGTCGCTGTCCATCGGCGTGGTGCATTTATATCCACAGGCCTGTGGACAACTCGATGCCAGCCAGTTGGCGGAGCTGGCCTCGCAGGCCAAGCACCATGCCAAGGATATGGCCGGCTACAGCATTCATGTGATCGACAGCATGGATATGCTGTCCCAACCGCTTTAGGCCTCGGCGGATTCCGGGTACTCGTATTCGAACACCCGCACCACTTCCGAGGCGTGCCAGGAGGCTGCGGCCACGCCGTCAGACGGCCCGCTGAAACGCCCCAGGCGCTCCACGCACTCGAAAAACCCGGTACGCGGCAGGCGGCTGGCGCCCTGGCTGATCACCAGGGAGCTGCGCAATGGCTGCTCGGCCTTGGCGTCCAGTGCAGCCAGGTGTTCAAGGGCGGCGGCCAGGGTCTGCATGGCCGGCGTGGGAAATTGCAGGCGTTCCAGCAGCGCGCGGTAGGTCAGCAGATGGCGCTGGCGGCGCGCCTGGTCCAGCTCGTTAAGCAACCCATCCCAGTGTTGACGGCTGATACGTAGGCTCAAGATTCATCCCTCCAACCTGCAACGCCCAATTCCCAGGCCAGGCTGCGGCGGATCGCGGCATCCGGCTGGCGCTCACCACTTTCGATCAATCCAAGATACGAGGGGCTGATACCCACGGTGCGTGCCAGGGTCTCGATGGCCAAGCCCTTGGTTTCGCGCAAGCCGCGCAGGTCCGCGAGTGGGCGCAGGTCCTGTTTGGGGGCGGCCTGGGCAGAAGCAGTAGAAGGCGATTTAGGTTGTTGCTGACCGGCAGCTTTTAGCAGCGCCTGATACTGGTCCCACGGCAGAACCGCGTATTCGGGTTCGCCATTGCGTGAAATTATCTGAATATCCATGACTGCCCCGTAGGATAACAACACTTACTAAGTAAGCACTTTCCTTAAGCACCTTCCTCGAGAGTGTAATCCTAACAGCCACAAAGGTCGCAGGGGGATATAAGAGTCGTCAGTTTTTTTGTGGGCTTTCCCGGGTCAGCAGCTCGGGCGTCGCCGGCAACCTCTCAACCACGGCCAGCTTCTCCGGGCGCTGCGCGTCACGCCAGGCGCGAAAGGCGCTCAATTCGCCATCCAGGGTCTTCATGACCCACGCCAGCACGGCGATGTCATCGAGCATGCCGAACATCGGGATAAAGTCCGGGATCGCGTCAATCGGGCTGAGAAAGTACATCAGCCCCGCCACCACCGAAATCAGTGCCTTGGGGCTGATCGCCCGGTACTCACCGCGCCAGTAGGCCAAGCATAGAGCCTGCAGCAACTTGAGATCATCCTTGAGCTTGCCCAGGCGGTTGCCCTGGCTCGAGCCCTTGGCGGCGACGGCGAACAACAGCGTCGGCAAACGCCCACGGCCCAGGAGACGGGCGGCCATAGGCAAGAAACGGGTGAAATTGAAGGGTGGTTTCATTCGTCACTCCAGTTCCAGGCGACATAAAAGGTTATCCACACAAATTGTGGATAACCTTGTGAACAGAGCCTATTTTCAAGGCTGAAAGCCGCGAATTACAAGGCTTTCAGTCAGATCGGGCGTTTTTTGCGCACATTAAAAAAACCCAAGATTTCATTGACTTGGCGCTGATGTGCGGCTACCCGTACTCGAGTCTTTTATCAGACTGTTTCAGATTGCAGGCGTTCGGTTGGATTTGTACAGGTTCAATTTTTGAAAGATCCAGAAACAACAACGCCCCGTCGAGACGGGGCGTTGAATGTTCAGGCGCCGATTACTTTTTGGCGGCTGGTGCAGCAGGTGCGTCAGGGGCTTCAGCCTTGGCTGGGTCCTTGATGGCCAGCAGCTCCAGGTCGAAGACCAGTACCGAGTTGGCCGGGATAGCCGGGCTCGGGCTCTGGGCGCCGTAAGCCAGGTCGGATGGGATGTACAACTCGACCTTCTCGCCGACGTGCATCAGTTGCAGACCTTCGACCCAACCTGGAATCACGCCGCTGACCGGCAGGTCAATCGGGCTACCACGGTCCACGGAGCTGTCAAAGGTAGTGCCGTTGGTGAGCTTGCCGGTGTAGTGAACAGTCACCACGTCAGTCGGCTTAGGCTGAGGGCCATCGGCTTTCTTGGTGATCTTGTACTGCAGACCGGAAGCGGTGGTGACTACGCCGTCTTTCTTGGCATTTTCTTCGAGGAATTTCTTGCCGGCGGTTGCCGACTCTTCGCTCATCTTGGTCATACGTTCTTCAGCACGCTTCTGCAGTGCCGCAAACGCTTCAACCAGCTCGTCGTCTTTGAGCTTCTGCTCTTTCTTGCCGACGGCATCTTCGATGCCTTGGGCTACTGCCTTGGAATCCAGGTCATCCATGCCTTCCTGAGCAAGGCTCTTGCCCATGTTCAGGCCGATGCCGTAGGAAGCTTTCTGCGCCGGGGTTTTCAGCTCTACGCTGGTCTGCGAATCACAACCCGCAAGTACCAGGCTAACCAGGGCCACCGCCGCCGCCAACCGATGCTGTTTCATGCTATTTCCTTGTTCATGCGCCAAAAGGGCATTTGAATAAAGTCGCGAGCTTATCAGGCGGCCACGACCAATGGCTACCGGCATGTGAGCAGGAAACTTCCGATAAGTTCACGTGTTTAAAAGCATTTTCATTCATTATGGAGGCCCGCGAAGGATCGCGGGACCGCCTACCTCCAGGCTCATGGCCACTTGCCGCGTTGATGGCGTAGTGGCATAACAACGCCACGCCTCGGCAAGGCCGAGACGAGGGTTCAGACAAGGATAGTTATCTTGCGCATTTTTTCCCGCGTTTTACTCCTGATACTCATCGCACTGGGCCTGCTCCTGGCCGTGGTGCTCTATTACGTGGTCAATCCGAAGCTCCCGGACTACGCACCCGTGCAGCAGGTGCACTACCAGGACCAATGGAGTGCGGCCGACCGCCAGACCTATTACTTCACGCCCCAGGGCACCCAGGTAAAGGGCTTGCATTACGACTGGTTTACCGCCCTGGAGCTGCCGTTTTCCGGGCGACGCTTCGCCACGCCGGAGTATCTGGCGCGTTTTGGTTTCCTGGTCGACCCCCAGCAGGTGCCCACCAAGCAAAACCCCGGCAACCTGCCCGTAGGGTTCGCCCGGCACAGGAATGCCGACAGCAACGTCGAGTACCTGGACATCACGTGCGCCGCCTGCCACACCGGCGAGCTGCACTACAAGGGCCAGGCCCTGCGCGTCGACGGCGGCTCGGCCCAGCACGTGTTGCCGTCCAGCGTACCCACCCTGCGCGGTGGCAGTTTCGGCCAGGCCCTGGTCGCCAGCCTTGCCGCGACGTATTACAACCCATGGAAATTCGAGCGCTTTGCACGCAAGGTGCTGGGCGATCAATACGACGCCCAACGCAGCCAGCTGCGCCAGGACTTCAAGCAGTCACTGAACCAGTTTCTAAAGGTCGCCTGGAACGACACCCATCGCGGCCTCTACCCCACCGAGGAAGGCCCGGGGCGCACCGACGCATTTGGCCGCATCGCCAATGCCAGTTTCGGCGACGCGATTTCCCCGGATAACTACCGGGTTGCCAATGCGCCGGTGGACTACCCGCACCTGTGGGATATCTGGACCTTCGACTGGGTGCAATGGAACGGCTCGGCCCAACAGCCGATGGTGCGCAATATCGGCGAAGCCCTCGGCGTGGGCGCTACCCTGACTTTTTTCGACAGCGCCGGCCAGCCGCTTCAGGGCGATGCACGCTACCCCTCAAGCGTGCGGGTGCGCGACCTCAACCTGATCGAAGAAAGCCTGCAACGCCTCAAGCCACCGACCTGGCCCGAGGACGTATTCGGCGCCATCGACAAACCGCTCGCCGCGCAAGGCCGCGCGCTGTTCGCCGAGAACTGCGCCGGCTGCCATGTGCCCGCGGTTTCTCAGGAAGACGGCCGCCCGGTGCAGCACCTTAAGATGCTCCCCCTGGACTACATCGGCACCGACCCCGGCACCGCCAGCAACATTGCCGACCGGCGCTACGACCTCAGCGCACTGCAATGGGACATGGCGGAGTTGGCCAGGATGAACGTCGACCTGCACCCCGCGCCCACCGAGCCGCTGGACGTGGAAAAAATCTCGGTGGCCAAGGGCCTGGCCTATGTCACCGCATTTGTCGAGGACCACGCCTACCGCGCCGCCGGCGTTACTCCCGCCGAGCGTCCGCGCCTGGATGGCTTTGGTCTGTCCATTGGCGTACGCGAGTTACGCGCCTACAAGGCCCGCCCGCTGGCCGGCGTGTGGGCCACCCCGCCGTTCCTGCATAACGGCTCGGTGCCGACGATCTACCAATTGCTCTCGCCCCAGGACGAGCGCAGCACCACTTTCTATAAAGGCACCTTCGACTACGATCCGCGCCACCTGGGCTTCGAGACCGCAGCGTTCAAGAATGCCTTTCTGTTCGATACCAAAATCACCGGCAATCACAACAGCGGCCACGAATTCCGTGCCGGCGCACGCGGCAATGGCGTCATCGGCCGTGGCCTGCTGCCGCAGGAACGCTGGGCGCTGCTGGAATACCTGAAAGTGCTGGGCGGCCCACTGGAGCAACAATTGCCATGATTATCCGATCTCAATACAACCAACGCTCCCTACTCGCCCGCCTCTGGCTGCGCCTCGGCGCATTTCTCGGCAAGACCCTGCTGTGGCTGGTGGGCCTGGGCCTGCTTGGCTGGCTCGCCGCCACGGTTTGGTACGCCTGGCAACACAGTGGCCCGGTGTCACCAAACGAGCAGGTCCCCGCCGGCGAAGCGGCCATGACCCAAGGCATCATCCAGACGGCGGTGCGCATCGTCGACCAGCACCGCGAAGGCACGCGCTACCTGCGCGATGCCCACGCCAAGGCGCATGGGTGCGTGAAGGCTGAAGTCAACGTGCTGGCCGATCTCGACCCGGCGCTGCGCCAGGGCGTGTTTGCCGAGCCGGGCAAAACCTGGCAGGCGCTGATACGCCTGTCCAACGGCAACGCCTACCCGCAGTTCGACAGCATCCGCGATGCGCGGGGCATGGCGCTCAAGCTGCTGGAGGTGCCGGGCAAACAGCTGCTGGCCGACCAACAAACGCGCACCGAACAGGACTTCGTGATGTTCAGCCACCCGAACTTTTTTGTCAGTGACGTAGCGGAATACGCGCAGAACATCGGCGCGCAAGCGGATGGCAAAAAAGTCCTGGCGTTCTTCCCCAAGCTCGACCCGCGCAGCTGGCAGGTGCGCCACCTGTTTATCGCCCTGGCGACCCTGGCCCCCGCGCCGGCCAGCCCGACGCAGACCACCTATTTTTCGGTATCGCCCTACAAGTTCGGCACGGCCAACGCCAAGTTCCGCGTCGCGCCCGACCCGCAAAGCTGCCCGGAATACGCCCTTCCCAAGCAGAATCAGGACCTGCCGAACTTCCTGCGCAGCGCCTTGAACCAGCAGCTGTCCACCGACCGCGTTCCGGCGTGTTTCGTGTTGCAGATCCAGCGGCAGAACCCGCAGACGTTCATGCCGCTCGAGGACACCAGCATTGAATGGAAGGAGAGCGACGCGCCGTTCGAAACGGTGGCCAAGGTGCGTATCCCGGCGCAGGATTTCGATACGCCGGAGCAGAACCTGGCGTGCGACAACCAGTCGTTCAACCCCTGGTTCGGTGTCGCCGAGCACCGCCCCATCGGCGGCATCAACCGCTTGCGCAAGGCGGTGTACGAAGCGGTGAGCGAGTACCGCCACAGCCGTAACGCCCCGTAAAGAGTGCGTAACGATAGGCCCGGCGTCGTAAGGTTTGCGTCGGGTCTATTGAGCCGCTTTCGCCGCGCCTCTACCGTGAAGACCTACCCCATCACGTAGGAAAGTTCACCGTGGAAAGCTCAACCCTCGGCATGCTCGTACTGACCCTCATCGCCGTGTTCGGCGCCGCCTCGTTTTGCTTCGAGCACCTGGCTACGCGCCAGCCGCGCAAGAAAAAAGCCAAGTAGACGTCAGGGCTTGCCGCCGGCCGGCGGATCGTTGATCACCAGTTCTTCGGGGATTTCATCCACGCGGGGGTCGAGCACTACAGCCATGCCGCCCATTGGATGTTCAGGCATGGCGACGTGGTGCAATGGCGCCCCTTCGACCAAGTATTCACCCGTGACCTTCTTCGGTTGCACGCGCCAGATCAGCAACAGCGCGCAGGCCGAAAACAGCATGTAAAAGGCGCCGTGCCCGTAGCTGTTCATCAGCGCGCCGCTGAGCATCGGCCCCAGGCTGGCGCCAATGCCGTGGGTGGCGAGCATCATTGCACTCAACGGCACACGCCGGGGTTGCTCGACGTTGTCGTTGGCCAGCGCCACCGCCAGCGGGTAAAGGGTGAACAGCAGCAAACCGCTGAGGAAGCCGAACACCAGCAGCCAGGCATACGGCAGTTGCACCAGCCCCCACAACGGAATCACCAACAGGCCCAAGGCCAGCGCGCAGGCGCGAATCAGCCGCGAGCGGTCGATGCGGTCCGACAGCCAGCCGATCGGCCACTGGCCGCACAGCCCGGCAAAAATCGACACGGCGACAAAGGTACTCGCCTGCCCGGTGCTCAGGCCGTTGCGAGTGGCGAACACCGGTGCCAGCGCATAAAACGCGCCGATCATCAGGCCTGTCACAAACACCGTGGTCAGCGCCTGCGGCACGCGCTGCCAGAAAAACCCGACTTCCAGCGGCGCCGCCACCAGCTTGGCCGGGTGCAAGCGCTTGGTCATGGTCACCGGCAGCAGGCACGCGGCAAAGCAGATCGCGACGATCACCAGCGGCTTGAAATCCAGCTCCGGGCGCGAGATCAACACGCCCTGCCCCAGCATCAGGCCCAGGGACACCGCCACCATATAGCCGGCAAACACCGCGCCGCGCTGGTTGTTTTCCGCCTGCTCGTTCAGCCAACTCTCGATGACCATGTATTGGTTCATCATCACCAGGCCCATTACAAATCGCAGCACCAACCAGAACGCCAACTGCTCGAACAGCACATGCAGCAGCACGATAATGGTGGCGGCGCCGGCACAGGCGACATACGAGCGCACATGCCCGACGCCGGCAATCATGCGGTGGCCGAACTTGGCGCCGCAGACCATGCCGCCGTAGTACGCCGCCGTCAGCGCGCCGATCCACACCTCGTTGATGCCCTGGCTGCTCAGGCGCAGGCCGATAAAACTGAAAAACAGCCCGTTGCCGGTGAGCATCAGGATGGTGGCGCTGTACAGCGCAGGAAAGGTCAGGAAAGTCAGGTTCATGAGGGCAGTCGGCGGTTAAAGGGAGGCATTCAAGTCGCGGGTGTGGGCCAGCAACCACTGGCGAAAACTGCGCGCCGCCGACGGCGGGTTGCGGTGATGGGGTTGCATCAAGTGCAGGCGACCACGGCTGTGCATGCTGTGCGGCAGGGCCATTTGCAGGCGGCCGGCGGCCAGCTCGCCCGTCAGCAGGCTCCTCCAGCCCAGGGCGACGCCGTGCCCCATGACCGCCGACTGCATCAACAACTGATAGCTGTTGGTGCGCAACGCGTGGCGCGGGGTGTGGTACTGGGCACCGCCATCGGCGAACCAGTCAGTCCAGGTCAACCAGTCGTGGTGGTGGTCCTCGACGATCAGCAGGGTATGGGCGTAGAGCAAGTGTTGCAGATCGTGAATCGGCCCGTGCCGCTCGATGTAGCCAGGGCTGCACACGGCAATTACCTGCTCGCGGTCGAACACCGGCGCCAACTCCAGGCCGTGGGGCGCCGGCAGCTCATCGAGGTGATAGAACAGGCCCAGGTCATATTCGTTGACGTCCAGGTGGCTCGGGCTTTCGCTGCACAGGATGCGGATATCCAGGTCCGGGTGCTCGCGCTGGAATTGCGGCAGCAGGCCGGCAAGCCAGATCGAGCTGATGGTCGGCGTACTGGCCAGGGTCAATTGGCGGTCGGCACCGCGACGGCGCAATTCGGCGGACTCACGGTCGAGTTCGCGCAACAGACGCTGGATGGTACGAAAGTAGCGCAGCCCCGCCGGCGTCAGGCTCAACCCTTGGGCCAGCCGATAAAACAGCGGGCGGGCCAGGTCTTCTTCCAGGCGTTTGACCTGGCGGCTGACCGCGCTCTGGGTCAGGTTCAGTTCATGGGCGGCTTGGGTAAAGCTCAAATGGCGCGCAGCCGCTTCGAAGGTCTGCAGACAGTTGAGTGGCGGAAGATCGACGTTTCGGCGCGACATGAAGAGTCCCAATAGCAGAAACCGGCCCAGGGGTGCCTGGGCCCGCAGAGATCACGTTGGCCGGTATCCTGCCAGTTGCTCACTCACAGCGCGACCCTGGCCACGCGTTTGCTCCATTGCCGACGATGTTCCAGCTGGCCATTTTCCCAGGCCGTCTGCTCCGCTTCCACGTAGAACCACTCGGCGTCGGCGTGCACGCTGAGGCGGCTTTCCACTTCTACAGCCCAGGCGTCGCGGCTGACAGCGTAGTGCCACTGGATATCAGCACGGGTCGACAGCGGGTCCCACGGCAACACGCGATATTGCTCGGTGCAACGCTGGTCCACGGACAAACCATGCTCGGTAAAGCGCATCGCGCCCAAGTCGTCCTCGATTTTCACGCAGACTTCGCCGCTGCCGACGTCTTCGATCAAGGTGCGTTTCGGTGCCGCGGCGCGCAGCACGTCGAGGGCGGCCGGGGTGGCCGCTTGCGGCGTCTCGAATGGGCAGTCCACCGCTTGGCCGGTGAAGATCGGCAGTTGCAGGCTTTGCACGCTCGGCAGCAAGGTCAGGGTGGTCAGCTCGCGGCTCGGCCACAGCAGCGGGAAACTCGCGGTGCTCAGCGCCAGGCGCAGACGGTAGCCGGCGGGCAAGCGCATGCCGATATGGTCGAGGTTCAGGTGCACGTCCATCGCCTGGCCCGGCACGACCGGCGTCACGTGGGAAAAGTCCTCGCGCAGAGTGAGATTGAGCACGCCATAGCTGATCTGGGTGACTTGCCCGTCCGGCGCTACCGCGTTCAGGCGCGCGACCAATTGCCCGCAGGTGGTGTCACTGGCCAGGCGCAACCTGAGTCGCGCATCGCCAAGCAGTGCCAGGGGTTCGGTCAGCGGTTGCGAGTCAAAGCACAGCGAGTGGGCGTCATCGCGGCGCTGGTCCGTCGGGCCGTCGGGGCCAAACCAGATGGCGCAGTACTCGCCCTGGTGCAGGCCGGTGGTCAGCGGCGAGCACACACTGCGCTCAGTGGCCAACGCCTGGTTGCCGGGGCTGAGGCCGTGATCATCGAGGCTGAAATCGGTCCACTGCACCTGTGCGTCCGGCCACCCCGACGTCTGCACCCAAATGCCCGGCCGCTCGGCGTAACTGCCCTTGGGCGGCAGAATATCCTGTAGGTAAAAAGTACAGGCTGCGTCGTCCATCACCCCATTTTCGATGCCCTTCAGCCAGTGATCCCACCAGCGCTTTGCTTCTTGCAGGAAGCCGATGGCCGGGTTGGGCACGGCAAAATGCGGGTACTTGTGAATCCACGGGCCGATCATCGCCTTCTTCGGCCCCGGCAAGTGCTGCATCATGCGCGACACTGTATTGCGGTAGGCATCGCCCCAACCGCCTACGGCGTACACCGCTGCCTTGATCTTCGAATAGTCCTCACACACCGAGCCATGGCGCCAGTAGTCATCGCGGGTCTGGTGCTGCAGCCAGGTTTCGGCGAGCAACGGCATGGCTTCCAGGCGTTGCTGCCAGAGGGTTCTCCAGGCCTCGCCGACCAGCGCGGGGTCAGGCACCGCGGCGCTGAAATTGAGCATGGTCGCGGCCCAGCCGAAGTTCTCCATCAGCAGGTTGCCGCCTTTGTAATGGATATCGTCGGCGAAGCGGTCATCGGTGGAGCACAGGGTAATGATCGCTTTCAACGCCTCGGGCTGGCGAGCCGCGACTTGCAGGCCGTTGAAGCCGCCCCACGAGATGCCCATCATGCCGACCTTGCCGTCACACCAGGGTTGCTGGCACAGCCAGTCAATCACTTCGAGGGCGTCGTCCTGTTCCTGCAGCAGGTATTCATCGGCCATCAACCCCTGGGATTCGCCATTGCCGCGCATGTCCACGCGCACACAGACATAGCCCTGCCCCGCCATCCACGGATGGGTCAGCGCATCACGCACGGCGGTGCCGTCGCGCTTGCGGTATGGCAGGTATTCGAGGATCGCCGGGAAGGCCTGCAAACCGGCGACGTCCGGCAGCCAGATGCGTGCGGCCAGTTGGGTGCCGTCCTTGAGGGGGATCAGGCAGTGCTCGATTTCACGGACCTTGTAGGCAAACTCGGTAACGATTTCCATCGATAACTCCAAAATTTATTGCGAACAAACGACTCCCCTGCGCTCGTCGCGGAGCGCAGGGAGGCACACAGGATTGATGACTCAGCGGGCGAATTGCGCGACCGGGCTTGCGCCGCGCGGCCCGGGGTCAGCGGCTGGCTGCAGGCTTTTTACATCCAGCAGCGCCGGATTCTTCAGCCAGAAGATCAGCGAGGTACTGGCCAGCAACACCAGGATCATGCCCGGCAAACCGCCGAGGTTGGAGAGCATCTTCACGCCGTCGATGCCGACAAAGGCGACCATCACCCACGACACTGTGCCGATGATCACGCCCCACACAATCTTCAGCATCGGGTTGCCGTCGAGGTCGGAATCGGCGGTCACGCCTTTGCTGCACAGGTTGGCGATTACGTCGGTGCTCGAGTCTGCCGCCGTGACGAATGAGATGAACGCCACGAACAGCAGGAACGCGATCATCAAGCCGCTGGCCGGCAGTTGCTGGAACATCTGGTACAGCACGTGCTCCACGCCCTGCTCGTTCAGCACGCGATTGAGGCTGCCGTCGCCCAGCGCGTCGAAGTACAGGCTGGTGCCGGAAAAGATGCAGATCCAAATCGCGGTAAACAGTGCCGGGTAGAGCATGTTGATATGGATGAACTCGCGCACGGTGTAGCCCCGGCCGATCTTGCCGAGGAACAGCGCACTCACCGGCGCCCAGGCGAACCACACCGACCAGTAGAACACCGTCCAGCTCTGCGGCCAGGTGTCGCCACTGGCGGCACCGGTGAACAGGCTGCGGCTGAAGAACGTGTCGAGGTAAACACCGAGGGATTCGACGCCGAGGCTGAACATGTACAGGGTCGGCCCGCACAGCAGCACGAACAGCCCCAGCGCCAGCATGATCCAGGTGTTGAACGAGGACAGCATCACAATCCCGCGCTGCAGGCCGCTGGCCGCCGAAGCGACAAACGTGATGACGATGATTGCGATGATGATCGCCAGGCGAAACGGCGTGGTTTCGCCGCCGATGTATTGGCTCAGGCCGCCCGCCAAAGTCAGTGCGCCGGTGCCCAGGGACGAGGCCATGCCGGCCACCAGGGCGAACATCGCCAGGGTGTCGATCAGCCCGGCGTAGCGCTTGACCCGCGCCGCGCCCAGCAAGGGTTCGAGCATGGCGCCAATCGAAAAGTTACTGCGACGGTTATAGAACACCAGCGCAAACACCAGCGAGGGCACCAGGTAAATCGCGTAGGGGGTAATGGTCCAGTGCAGGAACATCGTCGACATAGCAAAGCTTTTTGCTGCTGAACTGCCCGCTTCGATCGGCAGGCTGGAGGGAGGCGCGTAGAGATGGTAGAGCGGCTCGGCGGTGGTCCAGAACAGCACGCCCACCGCCAGCGTGGTGCACAGCGCCACCATGAACCAGCGCCATTTGCTCAGCAATGGCTGAGCGTCTTCGCCACCGATGCGCACCTTGCCCAGTGCGGAGAAGTAAACGATAGCGGTCAGCACCACCATGGCAAACGAGCCCGCACTGAACAACCACGAGAAGTTCTTGAGGATCACGCCATTGAGCTGTTTGCTGATCGCCAGGAACGCATCCAGGTCAATGTAGCTGGCGACTACCGCCGCCAGCAGGATCAGGAACGTTGGCCAAAACACCAACGGACGTAAAGGATATTTCATCGAGTGCCATTCCCCTTGCAGACTATTTTTATCGCCTCGAAAGGCCATTGTTGGAGAGCGGGCACCGCAGCATCCTGCTGCCGGTAGCTCGCCTGGAAGTCTTCGCGTGGCTATAGATAACCGTTTAAGCGGCAAGTGGCGCAATCGACCAATGGGCATGGGGGTATTCCCCCACGTCATGACGCACCAGCACAGTTCAGGGCGAGTATGCAGTGCACAACGGCAATGCGCAGGGAGGCTGAATCGCAGGCAAAAAAAAGCCCGCTCAGATGAGCGGGCTTTCTTGTGGTGACCTGGCGTTCAGCGTTCCAGGTAACCGAATATGGCGCAGCGGACGGGACTCGAACCCGCGACCCCCGGCGTGACAGGCCGGTATTCTAACCGACTGAACTACCGCTGCGCGTAACACGTGAAGCGAATGGTGGGTGATGACGGGATCGAACCGCCGACCCTCTGCTTGTAAGGCAGATGCTCTCCCAGCTGAGCTAATCACCCTTCGTTTCGGTGTGGGCGCATCATACACCAAAAAATCGTAATGTCTTGATTTAAATGCAATTTATCTAAAAAAAGTTTACCGCACGACTTTTTGCCATATTTCGGGCAGAAAAAAGCCCGCGATTAAGCGGGCTTTCTTTTGGTGACCTGGCGTTCAGTATTCCAGGTTACCGAATATGGCGCAGCGGACGGGACTCGAACCCGCGACCCCCGGCGTGACAGGCCGGTATTCTAACCGACTGAACTACCGCTGCGCGTAACACATGAAGCGAATGGTGGGTGATGACGGGATCGAACCGCCGACCCTCTGCTTGTAAGGCAGATGCTCTCCCAGCTGAGCTAATCACCCTTCGTTTCGGTGTGGCGCGCATTCTACGGAGCGACCCTGGGTCTGGCAAGCACTTTCTTAAATCTTTTTTTTGAGGCCTTCCAATGGCTTAGGCAGGGTTGGCCTCAGGCGCTATCAAGAGAATAATGCCCCCCTTTGTATAAAGGAGAGACTCACCCCATGTGGTTCAAGAACCTGCTTATCTATCGCCTGACCCAAGATCTGCCTGTTGATGCCGAGGCGTTGGAAGCGGCCATGGCCACCAAACTGGCGCGCCCATGTGCCAGCCAGGAGTTGACCACTTACGGTTTCGTCGCGCCTTTTGGTAAAGGTGAAGACGCTCCCCTGGTTCACGTCAGCGGTGACTTCCTGCTGATCGCCGCGCGCAAGGAAGAACGTATCCTGCCGGGTAGCGTGGTGCGTGATGCACTGAAAGAGAAAGTCGAAGAGATCGAGGCCGAGCAAATGCGCAAGGTCTATAAAAAGGAACGCGACCAGATCAAGGATGAAATCATCCAGGCCTTCCTGCCGCGCGCCTTTATCCGTCGCTCGTCGACCTTCGCCGCCATCGCGCCGAAAC
Organism: Pseudomonas sp.; assembly: GCF_049590575.1. Taxonomy (GTDB): domain Bacteria; phylum Pseudomonadota; class Gammaproteobacteria; order Pseudomonadales; family Pseudomonadaceae; genus Aquipseudomonas. The sequence continues at coordinate 566 of NZ_JBAWDE010000392.1, read as the reverse complement.
AGGGCCTGATCCTGGTCAACTCGGCCAGCCCGAAACGCGCCGAAGACCTGCTGTCGACCCTGCGTGAAGTGATCGGCACCCTGCCGGTACGCCCACTCACGGTGAAAATCGCACCGACCGCGATCATGACCGACTGGGTCACCACCCAGAAACCGGCGGATGATTTCTTCGTGCTCGACGAGTGCGAACTGCGCGACACCCATGAAGACGGCGGCATTGTGCGCTGCAAGCGCCAGGACCTGACCGGCGAAGAGATCCAGCTGCACCTGACCACCGGCAAGGTGGTGACCCAACTGTCTCTGGCCTGGCAGGACAAGCTGTCGTTCATGCTCGACGACAAGATGACCGTCAAGCGCCTGAAGTTCGAAGACCTGCTGCAAGACCAGGCGGAACAGGACGGCGGTGAAGAAGCCCTGGGCCAACTGGACGCCAGCTTTACCCTGATGATGCTGACGTTCGGTGATTTCCTGCCGGCGCTGATCGAAGCGTTGGGCGGCGAAGAAACCCCGCAGGGCATCTAAAGCCATGTGAAGATCAACATGTGGGAGCGGGCTTGCTCGCGAAGA
>NZ_JBAWDE010000391.1:0-3929 GCF_049590575.1 Pseudomonas sp. | reverse complement strand
GCTCGCGAATGCGCTGGGTCAGTCGATACATCTGGTGACTGACACTCCGTATTCGCGAGCAAGCCCGCTCCCACATTGGTGTTGTGTTGCATGCACTTCCGGTGATCAGCGCAAGATCTTCGGCGCTTCATCCCGTGGCAGGTTATTGCGCAATGCAGGCTGCCCCGGTTGTTGCTGATGACCACCGCCAAGTTGTTCGGCCAACTGCCGCGCAACATCCTCGCCCAACGCCTTCGACACTTCCCGCACCACGCGCGGCCGGTTCAGGCTGACGCGTACGTCGCGGCTGTTCACCAGTTTGGTGTCCTGGCCTTCACCCATGGCGGTAAACGCCGAGGTGATCTCGAACGTGCGTGTATTAATCAGGCTGAAATCCGCCACCAGGGTCAGGCCCAGCACCGCCGAGTAGCTGTTGGTGTGATCCAGGGCGTTGATGTCCTGGGTGAAGTCGATGTCCGACAGCGTGCCGAACAGCACGTAGTCCGCACCCTTGAAGTTGCCGGCCTTGATGCGCTTGATCACGTCGTAGACGTCAGCCTTGGCATCGGCAGTGTAGGGCGTGCCCTGCACCAGCTGGAATTGCCGCAACTTGAGGATTTCGCCCTTGATGTCGCCGCTGAATTTACGCAGCTCGGTCTGCTCGATGTAGCGGGTACGGCTCTCGTACTCGCTGTAGTTCGATGCGCCGCTGGCGTGGTAGGCACTGGCCTGGAAGTTGTTGCTGGCCGAGACCTGGTGAATGTACTCCTCGACCCGCGCCTCGTAGGCCAGGTCCGTCACCGCGATCTTCGGGGCGGCCGAGGCGCCAAAGGCGCACAGCAGGCCGATCATGCCGATCCATGCACGCATCTGTCAGCGCTCCGTGGTCTTGCGGATTTCTTTTTCATCCATCCATTCGGCCAGGCCGCTCTCGACGTCGATCAGCTGCAGGCTGAATTTGTAGAACACGTCCTTGTAGTCCGAACTGCGCTTGACGATAGAGCTGATGGAGCCTTCCAGGCGGTATTTGGCCGCGACCATGTTGCCGGTCTTGCTGACGGTGGACTTCTTGTACAGGCCGCTCTGGTTCTGCAGCTTGAGCTGGTCGACCTGGCTCTGCATGTCGGTGTTGTCGCTGGCGAAGCGCGCGGTGCCGGTTTTCATCAGCTGGGTCTTGATCGACGTAGTGATCTCGCGGGTATCGATGTACTCGCTGGTCTTGTTCTTCACGTCATACACCTGCACCACCGGGCGGCCCTGCAGGATGCCGGACTGGGCCAGGGAGCGGGTCATGCTTTCGGCGATCATCTGCAGGTCGGTGGAGCCGAACTCGTTGGTCACCAGTTCCACGGCCTTGGTGTCGCCGTAGCTGATGTTCTTACCGCCCAGTACCGGGGAGGTGTTGGCGCAGCCGCTGGCCAGAAGGGCAACCACGGCGAGAATCGAGAAGCGTGCAAACATGGTGATGTCTCTCTGCAACGAAATTAAGGGGTTTTAACTTCAAGACGGAAGTCAGCGGCCTGGGGCAGATTGGCGATGGCCGGCAGGAAGGTTGCCTGGTTGGCGTACAGGTTCAGCACTTTCCAGGTTTCTTCAGCACCCACCGGGAAGCCGTCGGCGCCCAGCCAGGCGAAGCGGTAATACATCATCTGGTTGCTGCTGGTGATGTTGCTCAACTGCACCTTGGCGGTGAGAAAGCCGTTCTCGCGCGCCACCCGAATGGCGCCGACGGCGATGCCCTTGAACTTGCCCATCACCACGATTTTACTGGCGGCACTGCCGGGTTCCGGTGGCGGCGGGGTGGCGCAGCCGGCGAGCAGGACCAGCGCCAGGGCGCCGAGGATGAAATGACGCATAGGGTGCTCCTTAAGGTTGTTTGAGGGTGGCGATGGCTTGAGTCGGCGTGCTCGGCACCACATGGGCCGCGAGGCCGCCGGCGAACACCTGGTTGCCGACCACGCGCAGGGTGATCACCTGATAACGCTGATCGGCCTTGACCGTCACCAGCGTGCCGCCCAGGGCATTGGGCAGGCTGACCTGGTGCTCGCCGTGCTTGAGGCGCAGGCGCGTGACTTGGGTCATGTCCGGCAGGGTCCGCCAGGTGCGGGTGTCGGCGCCTTCGGTCACGGCTGAGGCGATGCCCAGCACCAGACCGGCCATCGGGTTGGTCTTGTTCAGGTTGTTCTGTGCAATGCCACGGCTGACCGCACGCACGGTGGTGCGCAGGATGATCCCCGGCATGTCATCGCGCAGGGCGCGGCGCGACATGGCCGTGGTGCTGTTGAGGGCAGTGAGGTTCTGCTGCTGGCCGTCCACGCCGATCTGGGCGAAGGTGGCGGTCGAGGTGTCGGCCTTGATCACCGGGAACGACAGCGGCGTGATCACCAGGTTGCCATTGATCGGGATCGGCAGCGGCAGGCGAATCGAGTCGCGTGCGGGGGCCAGGCCGCTTTGGACCACGATCAGCACATCGGTTTCATCCGCGCCGACCTTGGACTTGTCCAGGTCCAGCAGGGCCTTTTCCAGCAACGGGGTATTGGGGCGCAGCTCGGCCGCCTTGCGATAGCCGGGCGCGGCCAGGTCTTTTTCGCCCAGGGCTTCGTAGACGAAGCCGGCCAGGTAATGGCTGAACGCGCTCTGGTAGCTGTTTTTCAGGCCGACCACTTCCGGCGCGTTCAGGGCTTCGACCGGGTAGCCACTCAGGTCTTTCATCTGGGTGGTTACGCCTTGGCGCTGGGCGTCGTCCTCGCGCTTGAGGTATTCCTTGTCACGCAGGTCGGCGATCACCGCTTCGCGTTCGTGGGTCTTCTTGATTTCGGTGCGTGCGCCGTCGAAGTCGTTCAGGGCCAGCAGGTTCAGGGCCATCTGCGTGGTCAGCATGACTTTTTCGTAGTCATAACCTTCGTAGCGACGCACCTTGTCGTTGACCAGGAAGCTGCCGAACTGGGAGAGGTACTTTTCACTGTCGAACTTGACCGACTCTTCCCACTTGTAGACTTGCAGGTCGGCGCTGCGCCAGGCGGTCTGGCTGCCGGTCAGGTCACCCTTGGCCCGCAGCAACTCGCCCTTTTCAAAAAAATACAGCAAATCCTTGTCGTCACCGGTGTTGTTCTTTTCCAGCAGCGTGAGGGCGCCGTCGACATTGCCGGTGCTCAATTGCTGGTTGGTGGCTTGCAGCTCGGAGTCATAGCTGCGGAACATTGAACACCCGGACAACAAGGTGACTGCCACGAGCGCGAGCGGAGTTAAGGCGCGAAATGCCATGCAACTTCTTCCCTGAAAGTATCCAGCTGGTGTGATGATTCCTCATAAAAACGAGGAACGAAATTCCCTTTCGCACTAACAGGGCGCGGCATTATAGGCCCGCCTGCTGGCAAAACAATGGCTTTATGCCTGTCATAACTGCCAATTACGCCACTAGTGCGCTCACAAGAAATGCCCGGGCTTCATCCCTGGCAAATCACTAACGCCTTGAGTCAAAGCCCTTAACGCTTAACAATGTGTTACTTCGTATTTCTCTTTGAGATTCATTCATGACTGCCCCCTTTCGTTTTCTCGGCTGGCTGCTGTTGCCGGCGTTGCTGTCGTGCAGCTTCAACCTGTTGGCGGCAACTGCCGAGGGCGCCCCGCAAGCCCTGCATTTGCTCGACTACATTGGCGCTGACTACCCGCCGACGGTAGAGGCGGGCAAGGTTATCGATGAATCCGAATACCGCGAACAACTGGAGTTTCTCGGCGTATTGCAGGGGCTGCTGGCAGAACTGCCGCAACGGCCGGAACGCGCGGCGTTGGTGAAGGGTGTCGACGCACTGTCAGCAGCTGTCACGGCCCGCCAGGAAGGCGCGACAGTCGCGCGCCAGGCTCGCCAATTGGGCGCGCAGTTGGCGGCGGCCTATGAAGTCAGCCAGGCCCCGGCGATCACCCCCGACCCCACGCGCGGTGCGCCTTTG
>NZ_JBAWDE010000390.1:0-4393 GCF_049590575.1 Pseudomonas sp. | reverse complement strand
GGGCTTTACCTCGCTCTAACGATCTTCAAGCCAGCTTCGTCGAGCGCAGCCAGAATCCGTTCTGCGTTGTGGACGCCCAAGTCATGTCCTTCTTCGTTCTCGCCGCGGCCGTCCATCCAGAAATCCGGTACGTCGGCGATAACACTATGCGCGAGATCGCGTGGCGACAGTAACGAAGTCTTCGGGTCGTCAATCAGTTTCACGGGGTTCGTGATCGCCCGGTAAGCGCCTTCGATGAAAGCCTGACGCGCGATGGCGTCGATTTGCGCCTCCATGCGGAGCCGGAATTTCTCGCGCACGTCGTTCGGTGCGTTGCTGTTTAAGTCCATCGGACTTGTTGCGTTCTTTATCATCGACGTGAGGTTGACTTCCGCCGTCCACTTGTCCGCCATCGCGTCAAGCAGGTCTATTCCGTAGTTGGCTTTGGCTTGCGCCTCGGACTGTTTCATCGGCGGGCGTGTTCCTCCACTATGCTAGTGGCGTGGCGAGCAGGGCATTTGTCTCAACGGCATTGCGCTGCGCTTCGCGACTTTTTAGCAGCGTTAGAATGTCATCGCGTAGCGGTTCCCAACTAAAGCCCGGAGGCGTGCGAAAGCGGGCGACCATTTCGGCAAGCTGTTCGTCAGTCTGTTCCATCGGGCGTTCTCCTACAGGCTGACAGGGCGACGCAGAACGATGACGATGCGAAGGCGTCCGTGGCACCGACTTTCCATCCGCCGCGCAAAGGTCCGCGCCTTTTTGAGTGACGGGAATCCGGGCCATCGTTCGATCCAGTCGCCAGACATGCGTTCCTCGATTGCGTAAGTTTTGGCTTTCACGTCAAGCCACCGTGCAGGGCCGCGTCCCCTCTCGCTCAATCTGTTTTGCCATGTGCTCGCGCACTAGCTTCTTGGCGCACGTCAGGCCGAAAGAAAACCAACCCTGAGACCGATCCGCAGGCATGGCCTACGCCTCCAGCTCGGCGAGGATTTCGGTGTCGGTAAGTCTATCCAGGCCATCCGCCGCGTTCATTTCACGGATTGCCGCGAAACACGCCTTGCGATGCTTGGCGAACCGCCGCCGCCTGTTGCCCTTGGTAAGCGCCAAGCCACGGTCGCAAAGGTCAAGATCGGCTCCGATGGCTTTTTCATCACTCATGGCCGTCTCCCTTGTCATGGTGAATAACGTAATCCCGGCATATTGACTTGTCAATAGACCATACGCTATAGGTTATAGCTGACAACGGCAATTAAGCGGGCAAAATGCCATTCCTAGTCGGTTATGCACGGGTATCCACAGAGGATCAGTCGCTCGACCTACAAACTGACGCGTTGCTCAAAGCTGGCGTCAAACCGGACAACCTACACGTCGAAAAGGTGTCCGGGGCGAACGCAAAGCGTCCGGAGCTCGACTTTGCGATCAAGGATTTGCGCGATGGCGATACATTTGTCGTCTGGCGGCTCGACCGGCTGGCGCGGTCCATGCGGCAACTCTATGCCCGGCTCGACGCCATCTATGCCAAGGGCGCCTATTTCCGGTCGCTCCAAGAGAATTTCGACTTTGGAACCGTGTCCGGTAAGCTCGTCCTTGGCGTGCTTGGCTTGGTGGCCGAGTTTGAACGCCAGATCATCGCGCAGCGCACGTCGGCGGGCATCGCCGCCCTCCGCGCGAGGCGCAAGAACAAGAGCTGGGGACCCAAGGTGTACATGACACCCGAACGAATCAAACTCGTAGGCGACTATCTCAATGGCCGTGGTGGCCGCGATAAGCTGACGGGGCCAGAAGTGGCGAAAAAGCTGAAAGTCTCGACCGCGAGCATATATGCGTTTTGGAAACACGACGGCCACGGCAAGTTCGTGCGCAAGAAGAAATCGGCGCGCAAGCGCAAAGAGGCATAGGAGCGGTCATGCCGAAGTGGAGCGTCCCATGTTGGAACTGCGACGAGGGCTTTGTCGAGCCGGTCGATGAATGGGACGACGACGTGTGCAGCCATTGCAGGGGCAAAGGGTTCTTCATCGTGACTCAGCTTACCGACGACAGCTGTGAGGAAGCGATCCCGATAGTCGATACCGGCGACGAGCTTCATCAAATTCTCGGCGACGCCCTAAAGGCTTTGTCCGATAAACCTCTCTAACAAAGAATGAGCGGCCGTGCTGTCCAAAGGGAAACTGAATTGGGATCGGAAAGCGCAAAAGCTGTGCGACGAACTGTTTATCGAGGTCGAAGGTGCAATGTCCGACGCCTGGATTTCTGACGATGCCTGTACCAACGATCCGGCCGAGTATCTCATGTTCGTGCGCGGATCGTTAGCTGCGCTAGAGGAAGCGCGGACGATCATCAAAAAGTTTCTGCGACGTCATCGACGCCTGAATAAATAGGAGTTTGGTCATGGAAGGATTGATGCTCGCCGTAGGCTGCGCCGTTGTGGTTATCTTTCTTAAATTGGAAGTACGAAGGCAACGCGGCCGGATTGAGCGCCTCGAACGTGCCGTGCGTGAGCTTAATCCCGGCTTGAATATATAGGAGTTTGGTGCGTGAGGCTGCTCACCAAAAAACAGCATGTCATCTGCTACTGCGACTTCTGCGGCAAGTCGCAAGACGAAGTGGCGAAGATGATCGACGGCAAGCACGCCTTCATCTGTAACTTTTGCGTTGACGAGGCGCAGAAGATCATTCGGCCACAACTGGCCTTGGTGAAATAGGAGATTTTTGTGCGCCGAAAGAAAACCACGCGCGAATATCTAAGGGAAGCGACGCAGGCGCACGCTGATCTCGCAAAGGCAACGCGACGCAAGTCGCCAAAGACGCCATTTGAGCAGGGCCTGAGCGCGGCGAAGTGCCACAAACTCATGACGGACAACCCCTACATGCACGAAACGTCGAAGCAATCATGCTTATCCGGTTGCCGCATACAAACGATGAGGGATACTAGATGTTGAACAATGAAGCGGCATTTTTGATCGGTCCCGGCGGCCAAGTTTCTCGGTTGATTGGCCCGCGCGGCGAAACCCCACCTTGTGCGGAAGCCAAGTTCAAGCGCGGCGACGTGGTGAAGGTCCGCAATACCAAAGCGCTCGCCAATTTCCCTCGCGAGGCCGTGGTTGCTGTTGCCATCCCGCCGGGATTTTCCCCCGACCATGCCCTTGCGGACCTTGTAGGTGAGCCGCGACCGCTCATGGCTCAAGTCGGCGCGCGTTCAATAACTTACGTGCTGGTGCGCGAGAACGATCCAAAGCCCTATCTGGCGCGTGAGCGCGACCTGTTGTCCAGCGGCAAGCCGCCGGTTGAAATCGGAACGGTAAAGAGGGAGGCTGAAAATGCATCGTAACATTTTTGCATGGACTGCACCGGGGTTTGATCCGGCATTTGTTTCGATCAATGATCGCGGCAAGGAGGGCATCACTCTGGACGCTCGCGGTCCGGTTGGACCGGACGGAAAAGGCGGTCAAACGATCCAAATCACCCTGCCACCTCGACAGTTGGCCGAATTAGCGAGGGCGCTGGTCTGTGAAGTCATTCCAGTCTGATCTAGCACCATGACCGCAACATCTAGGGGCGTGTGTCTAAACCGGATAAGCACGGAAGCAATCGAAAAAGTTTAGGGAATGGTGGCTTGGCTACTGCTCCTGCAACGACACCAAATAGTGTTACCGGAGAAATGAACATGCCCGAGGCCACATGCGGAGAGTGCGGCGCAGCCGAGCCGAGCTGGAACGCGCAGAACGTGACCGAACCGTTAAGCACAAACTTGCTGAATGAAATTGAAAAGCGGGATGCCGAGATCGCCAGCCTGCGGGCGGCGCTAAAAAAGTGCGCCGATAAGCTGGAACGCTGCGCAATCGCCAGCTTGACGCTTCCAGAATATGCGGCCCTTGCCGTTCACGAGTTTCGTATTTTTGAACAGTCAGCGCGAAAGGAATAAGGCCCATTATGTTGAGCAACGCGCTGCATCAATTTTTGCGGATCGTTCCTGGAATGCGCGATGTTCCTAAAAACTGGAACGAAGAATTGCGCCGCGCACTTTCCGATAATCTCATCCGCCATGGATTTGACGGCAGGCTAGAGTTGACCGATGCTGGTCGCACCGAGCTAACAAAAAAGGAGGAAAAGCCGTGGCCGTGTACGTCGATGACATGCGAGCAAACTACGGGCGCATGAAGATGTGCCACATGCTCGCGGATAGCGTCGAGGAATTGCTGGCGATGGCCGACAAGATCGGCGTGGACCGCAAGTGGTTTCAGGCTCTCAGTTCTCCGCATTTCGACATCGCGTTATCGAAGCGGGCACTCGCGGTCGCCAGTGGCGCAATCGAGGTTGACCGCAAAGGCATCGTCGCCGTGATGAAACGACACCGCGCCAAGTTCATGTCGGACGCTGCCGAGTTGGCGGCGATCCGATCCGCTGCGGCTTTGTC
>NZ_JBAWDE010000389.1:0-10837 GCF_049590575.1 Pseudomonas sp. | reverse complement strand
CCGGTGGTGGTGCTGGCCGGCGCCGCCGAGGTCAAACGCTTCGCGGCGAGTGCCGACCTGCCGCTCAAGCGCATTCGCGGGCAGATCACTCGCTTGCCGCAGACTGAGGCGAGCCAGGCGCTGGCCACCGTGGTGTGCGCCGAGGGCTATGTCGCCCCGGCACGCCAGGGCGAACACACCCTGGGCGCGAGCTTCGACTTCAAGAGCTTGGACCTCACGCCCAACGCCGCCGACCATGCGGACAACCTGGCGCTGCTCGAAGAAATCTCCCCGGACCTGCGTCAACGCCTGCACGCCGACCAGCTCGACCCCGAACAGCTCCAGGGCCGCGCCGCCTTCCGCTGCACCAGCCCCGACTACCTGCCCATCGTCGGCCCGCTGGCTGACCCGCAGGCCTTCCTCACGACCTACAACGTGTTGAGCAAGGACGCGCGCCAGGTCCCGGACAGCCCCTGCCCTTGGCTTGACGGGCTGTACGTCAACAGTGGCCACGGCTCGCGAGGGCTGATCACCGCGCCACTGTCCGGTGAATTGCTCGCGGCGTGGCTGGACAACGAACCGCTGCCACTGCCGCGCAGCGTAGCCGAGGCCTGTCACCCGAACCGTTTTGCCGTGCGCGGGCTGATTCGCGGCAAGGCCTGAGCCTCACGCCGGGCATTCCAGGGCCAGCGGGGTTTCGGCGTCCTGCAACACCGTGCGGGTCAGGCGTTCCACCAGTTGGTCGCGGGCCTGCTGGTGGTCGCTCAGCACTTTGCTCAGCGAGGTTTCATAGGCCCTGCTGGTGCTGTCCAACGCCGCTTGGCGGGTTTCATACATCTGCCGTACCAGGCTGAATTCTGCGGAAAACTGTTGCTTGAGGTACTCCAGCCAGAACCCTTGCCGCGCCAGAAAACGGGCCAGGTCAGAGGACATCTCCCGCGTGGTGACCTGGGTGATCGCCTCGGCAAGGTCCTCCTGGGTCACCCCGCCCACCTCGCGATAGGTAATGCTTTCCGGCTGCCCCGGCAAATCCAGGGTCTTGGCCAGCCCGCTGCGGTACACCAGGCGCACCGCCAGTTGATCGGTAATATTTTTACGCCGGCTGTACACATCGGAAATGCTGTCCAGCTGCTCCAGCCGAAATAACCCGCGCCCAAGTTTCAGCAATGTCGCGACGCTGGGCTTGCTCACACCCGCCTCCTTCATGGCTTTGTCCAGCATCACCGTGACCTCCATTTCACTGAAGCTGTAGGCCGCCGCATCCACGCAGTTGGGCTCGCCCCTGGCCAGGGAAAACAGCAGCTGGCGCAGCTCGGCATCCTCGGCCGCTGCGTCGATCACCCGCCACACCCGGCGGACCAAATCGCTGCGCACTTGACGGTATTGCGGGGTGTTGACCATTTGGCGCAGCACCGCAAAAAAATCCGCAGACTGCCAATCATCCTTGAGCACATCCCAGGTCGCCTCGCGCCGCAGGTAGTCGACCGCCGTGCGCCCTTCCAGCCAGGCTTGGCGCGAACGCTGCTCGCTCATCAGGGGAATATCGTCCTCCTGCAACCCCATGCCAACGCCGGTGCGTCGCCGGTATTCGTCAAGGGCCTGGCGACTCCGCGCTGATATCGGGTTAAGCCGTAGGTTGATGCTCCCAGTGACCGCCACCGGTGCCGTGAACAGCTGCGAGGGCAGCTCGACAATGTTGTTTTCGCGCAGATTGGCGTCCTCCAGGTGCAGGCGGCTCAACAGGCCTTCGGGCAATTCGCGGGCGCGGGTGTCGCGCAGATTCAACGATTGCAGGTGGTTCATCTGGCTGACCGAAGGGGTTTCGCCCAATGGGTTGCTGCTCAGGTCGAGACTGCGCAGGCCGCTCATGGCTTGCAGCTTGCGGGTAGTGGCGTCGGTGAGATTGATGCGGTTGTGCGCCAGGCTCAAGCGCTCCAGGGAGGGCATGTGGGACACCACCTCCGGCAGCCAGGTCAGCTGGTTGTTGTCGATGTTCAGCGAACGCAGGCCCTTGAATGCCTTGAGGAAATACGCCACGTCGTTGTCCAGCGCCATGTTTTTCATGGACAACTGCTGCACATGGCCGAAGTCGATGTCGGCCGGCAGCCCCGGTAGTTTGCCCACACGCATATCGTCCAGCCGCAAGCTATAGACCGAGACCCGCGCCGCGTTGGGCAAACGCGTCTGATGCCGCCAGGCACTGCGCAGTTTCATCGCGACCTGGCGGCGGCTGTGGCGATAGTCGTCGAGGCGGCCCGGGAGCTTTTTCATCTCTGCGTCCTGCTGGGTCCAGGCCTTGAGCAAGCCGTCCAGCTTCGCCAGTTGCTGTTGGCGCAAACGTACCGCCCTGGCACGTTGCAGATCATCGCTGCCCAGGCTGTCGAGCAATTGCTGTGCCTCGGACTCACTGAAAAACGGGTACAGGTCGCGCAGCTTGCGAATCATCCCGCGTTGCGCGCGCGTAGGCTCGGCAGGCTGCGGCGGGTCGGCAGCCATGCAGGCCACGGCAGGGGTGACGGGTTCGGTTGGCGGCGCATTCAGCCGTTCGCGCTGGATCTGCGCCGCGGTCTCCCGCGCCGCCTGGCGCAACGTGAACGGGACTCGGCGCGAATCCCGTAGGTAAATCCTATCGACGCTGCTGGCAGTGTCGATCAGTTCCTCGGCGACCTTGGCCGGCAGCCCCGGCACGCTGGCGATCAACCGGGTTTGCTCAGGGCCCACGGGCTGGTCATAGGCCCTGTAAAGCCGGTCGAACAGCGGCTTTCGATCCAGGCTCAAGGTGCTCGCCAACCGCCGCGCCAGTGCTTCGCCATTGGTTTCACCGGCGGCAGGCGCGGCGCCCAGCACGGCCTCCAGTTCGCTTGAATACAGGCCCTCGGCTGCCGCTACCAGGACCTCGCCGTCCTGCGACTGCTCATGGGTGACGACCACGCTCAGTTCGCTGTCGGTGCGCGCTTCGTTCGGGTACCTGGCCACCACGTCACCGCCCGCGTCCAGCACTTCCAGGTAGCGGCCACGCGGCCAGCCCGGCATCATCGGCACGGCCTCCAACTGCAAGGCAAGGTTGTCGGCCGTGAACGGCTGACGCTTTTCCAGGCGCCAGATCAGGTCGCTGATGTTCTGGTCCAGGCCTGAACGCACAATATGGTCTTGCACACGTGCAGGCAGCGTGAGGTTGTCCTGCACCCACAGCCGAATCTGCGCCAGACGCAGGTCACAGCCCAGCAATGTCTGTTCCAGGCGCCGGTCATCCACGGCACTCAGGCGTGGGTCCAGGCGGCGCAGGCCGTAGAGGCCGTTAGTCCAGCGCTGCGCAGATTCATGCAGCGCCCGCCAGCCCCCGGCGCCGTTATGGCTCAAGGGCGGGGCAAAGGCCGTAGCGCGCTGAGGGTGCTGGATGCGCCACTGCTGCGCAGCAGCGTCGTAGCGCACCGCATAGGGCCGGCCATCGATCTTGATCCACGGCTGCCCCTCGTGCCACTGCATCCCCAGCGCGTCAGGCTGATCGCCAGTGAATGCCCGCGCGTACGGCCGCAGAGTGGAGCGCCACAGACGGCGCTTGCCATCACTGCTTTGCGCGGCTTCGAAATTCTCCCAATACTCAAGGTGCTCACCGACGGTGCGACGCACCGCCCCGACGACTTTGCCGCCCACCGCGAACGCCGCCATCGACGCCACGCTTTCAACCACATTGCGCAGGTGCGACAAGGCGGCGTGGCGGTCGTCATGGCGCCAATCCTCTACCCCGTCATAGATCTCACCGAGCATTTGCCCGATCGCCACGCCCATCATCAGTTGCCCAATCACCGGCACAAAAAAGCCGGCAATATTCAGCAGGTCCAAACCGGCGGACAGGTAGCGTTCATTGCGTTGGTCGCGCACCGTCTGGTCCACATCACGGGTGGGCACCGCCAGTACCCGACTGTCTTTCTGCAACTTGCCGATAAAACTATTGAAAAAGAACTGGAACAGCCCGGTGTTGATCGCCAACGGCTTGATCGGCCCCAAGGTCTTGTCTGTGTTGAAGCGACTGAGAAAATCCGTGCGCGATTCTTCATCCAGATAACGCGCGAAGAACTCCGCATAACCTTTCACCTGCAGCTTCAACGTCAGGTAGAGCTGGAACTCGGCGAAGGTGGGGTATTCGAACAGCGGCCGATGGGGCTCGCCCGGCATGTAGACGATGCAGCGGGTGTGCGGGTGCGTGTCGATCGGGTCCTGGGAAAACACCACCACACCCCATAGACACGCGTCATGCACATCCAGCCCCTGCCAGAGCAACGGTTTGTCGCCATATTTCTCACTCAGCATGCTGGCCCTGGTCAGATTGGGGCCCTGGCGGGTAAAGGTCAGTAGCAACTTGAAGGACGGCTCGCTCAAATGACCGCGCAGGTAGGCCAGGTAGACATCAATCGCCATGTCATAGGCTTTGAGCTGCTTGATGTCCTGAGCGTCGGCGTTGTGCCGCGGTTCATCGGCGAGCGGCCGCGCCTGGTTCAGCGCGCTGTGCAGGTGCGCTTGGTAGCGACGTCCCAAGTCCAGCTCACGGCAGAATGCGCTGAACGCCGAAGCACTGAGCTGCGAGACCACGCCATCGGTGTCGCCGCGGCGCACGTTGCTGCCTTCCGGCAAGGCTTCCGCTTCGGCGAAATTCTGCATCGCCGCCTGCAGCAGCGTGCGCGTTTCGATCATCGTTTTGGCGGTGTGGATAGGGAACGAAGCAGACGTGAGCTTCAGCCTGACCCACGGCATCCACAAGTAATCGCGTTTGACGTTCAACGTCACGCCAAACCGTCGCGTGAGGCCATCGCTGAGCGCCTCGGCGCAAAACACCTCCAGGCTTTTGATGCGCCGCAGGATCATTTCCACCTTGGGCTCTTGATACCCGGCCATCGCGTGGACTTTCTGCAACTGCTCGAGCAATTCAGGTTTGGCCTTGAGCAGCCAGGCAGGCATGCGCTGTTGCAAAACCTCGGCCTTGTCCAGGTCGCCGGTCAATTCCAGCAGCGCGGCAGACAGCTGGTGCGGGGTGAGTTGGGCAGGCGGGGAAACCACGGGGTCCGGCATCGACAATGTCCTTTTGCGCAGGAGGGAAGCCGCCACAGTAACCAGCGGCCTGGGCCGGGTTCAGGTAACTATTTGGCACCTGCCCATCCGTCACTTGCTGGCCAAGCCGCACCCTTGCCGAACCTGCTTATAACTGATTGTTCTAAAACTCCACCAATCTCAGCGTGTCAGTTTCTGGGTAGCCGCCGTTCTGGTGCGGCAGTTCTCGACTCTCCCCAACGGAAAAACCGGTAAGGAATATATGTGCGGATTAGCTGGCGAGTTACGCTTTGATCACCAACCTGCCGACCTGGCAGCTGTGGAACGAATCACCCATCACCTCGCCCCGCGAGGCCCTGACGCATGGGGCTTCCACGCCCAAGGGCCGATTGCCCTGGGCCATCGACGCCTGAAAATCATGGACCTGTCGGACGGTTCCGCCCAGCCGATGGTCGACGCCCAATTGGGGCTGTCCCTGGCGTTCAACGGCGCGATCTACAACTTCCCGGAATTGCGTGAAGAGCTGGAAGCCCTGGGCTACGCCTTCTACTCCGGTGGCGACACCGAAGTGCTGCTCAAGGGCTACCACGCCTGGGGCGAGGCACTGCTACCCAAGCTCAATGGCATGTTTGCGTTTGCCGTCTGGGAACGTGACGCCCAGCGCCTGTTTATCGCCCGTGACCGCCTGGGTGTGAAACCGTTGTACCTGTCGCGCACCGGGCAGCGCCTGCGTTTTGCGTCGGCACTGCCGGCGCTGCTCAAGGGTGGCGATATCAACCCGATCCTCGATCCGGTGGCACTCAATCACTACTTGAATTTCCACGCCGTGGTACCGGCGCCGCGCACCTTGCTGGCAGGTATCGAAAAACTGCCGCCAGCCAGCTGGATGCGTATCGACGCCGAGGGCAACACCGAACAGAAAACCTGGTGGACCCTGCCCTACGGCCCGCATGACGATGAAAAAAACCTGAGCCTGGAAGACTGGACCGACCGCGTGCTCGACAGCACCCGCGAAGCCGTGGCGATTCGCCAACGCGCCGCCGTGGATGTCGGCGTGCTGCTCTCCGGCGGTGTCGATTCGAGCATGCTCGTCGGCCTGCTGCGTGAAGTCGGCGTGCAGGACCTGTCGACCTTCTCCATCGGTTTTGAAGACGCCGGTGGCGAGGCCGGCAACGAGTTCCAGTACTCGGACCTGATCGCCAAGCACTACGGCACACGCCATCACCAGTTGCGTATCGCCGAAAGTGAGATCATCGAGCAACTGCCGGCCGCCTTCCGCGCCATGAGCGAACCGATGGTCAGCCACGACTGCATCGCCTTCTACCTGCTGTCGCGGGAAGTGGCCAAGCATTGCAAAGTGGTGCAGAGCGGCCAGGGCGCCGACGAACTGTTCGCCGGCTACCATTGGTACCCGCAAGTCGACGGTGCCAGCGATCCATACGCCGCTTACCGCGAAGCGTTCTTCGACCGCAGCTATGACGACTACGCCGCCACCGTCGCGCCTAAATGGCTGACCGCCAACGACGCCGCCGGTGACTTTGTGCGCGAGCATTTCGCCATGCCCGGTGCGGATGCCGCCGTCGACAAGGCCCTGCGCCTGGACAGCACCGTGATGCTGGTCGACGACCCGGTCAAACGCGTCGACAACATGACCATGGCCTGGGGCCTGGAAGCGCGTACGCCGTTTCTGGACTACCGCCTGGTGGAACTGTCGGCGCGCGTGCCGGGCAAATTCAAATTGCCCGATGGCGGCAAGCAGGTGCTAAAAGAAGCGGCGCGCCGGGTGATCCCGAGCGAAGTCATCGACCGCAAGAAAGGCTACTTCCCGGTCCCCGGCCTCAAGCATTTGCAAGGCGACACCCTCAACTGGGTACGCGAGCTGCTGCTGGACCCGAGCCAGGATCGCGGCCTGTTCAACCCGGCCATGCTCGACCGCTTGCTGACCGACCCGCAAGGCCAACTGACCCCGCTGCGCGGCTCCAAGCTGTGGCAACTGGCGGCGCTGAACCTGTGGCTCAGCGAACAAGGAATCTGATTGATGAAACCCCTCGCAGCGGCTTACAGCCAACGCCTGCTCAAAGGCCAGGCGCCGACCTATGAACGCCTGCAGGCGCGCCTGGCCGAAGATGGCAGCCCACTGGCCGCCGAGCCGATTGCCGTGCACTGCGGCTGGGGCCGGTTGTTGATCGGCCATACCTTCCCGGACCCGGCCAGCCTGGCCCAGGAGCTGCTCAACGAACAGCCCGGCGAGCGTGACATCGCGCTGTACGTGGCGGCGCCGCAGCAGATCCTCGGCATCGATCCGCAGCAGCTGTTCCTTGACCCGTCCGACACCTTGCGCCTGTGGTTCAGCGACTACCGCCCGGCCACTCGAGTGTTTCGCGGCTTTCGTATTCGCCGCGTGCAGACCGAAGCCGACTGGCAGGCGGTCAACCTGCTCTACCAGGGCCGCGGCATGCTGCCGGTCGACGCCGAACGCCTGACCCCGCGCCACGCCGGCGGCCCGGTCTACTGGCTGGCCGAAGACGAAGACAGCGGCGCGGTGATCGGCAGCGTGATGGGCCTCAACCACCAGAAAGCTTTCCAGGACCCGGAAAACGGTTGCAGCCTGTGGTGCCTGGCGGTGGACCCGCAGTGCACCCGCCCCGGCGTCGGCGAAGTATTGGTGCGCCACTTGGTCGAGCACTTTATGAGCCGTGGCCTGAGCTACCTCGACCTGTCGGTGCTGCACGATAACCGCCAGGCCAAGAGCCTGTATGCCAAGCTCGGCTTCCGTGCGCTGACCACCTTCGCGATCAAGCGCAAGAACGGCATCAACCAGCCGTTGTTCCTCGGCCCGGGCCCGCAGGCAGGGTTCAACCCCTATGCGCGAATCATTGTCGAAGAGGCGCATCGGCGCGGGATCGATGTGCAGGTGGATGACGCGGATGCCGGGTTGTTCACCCTCAGCCATGGTGGACGCCGCGTGCGTTGCCGTGAATCACTGAGCGACCTGACCAGCGCGATCAGCATGACCCTGTGCCAGGACAAAAGCCTGACCCACAAAGTGCTCAAAGGCGCCGGTTTGAAATTGCCCGCGCAGCAGCTGGCGGGCAGCGCCGACGACAATCTTGAGTTCCTCGACGAGCACCAGCGCATCGTGGTCAAGCCGCTCGATGGCGAACAAGGCCAGGGCGTGGCGGTGGATTTGCAAAGCATCGAAGAGGTGCAGCAGGCAATCGAGGCGGCGCGTCAATTCGACAGCCGCGTGTTGCTCGAGAGCTTCCACGAGGGCCTGGACCTGCGCATCCTGGTGATTGGTTTCGAGGTGGTCGCCGCCGCGATTCGTCGCCCCGCCGAAGTCACCGGCGACGGCCAGCATTCCATCCGTGCGCTGATCGAAGCCCAGAGTCGCCGCCGCCAGGCCGCGACCGACGGCGAAAGCAAAATCCCGGTCGACGCTGAAACCGAGCGCACCCTGCACGCCGCCGGCTACGACTACGACAGCATCCTGCCGCGTGGCCAGACCCTGGCCGTGCGCCGCACCGCCAACCTGCACACCGGCGGTTGCCTGGAGGACGTCACCGCGATCCTCCACCCCACGCTGGTCGACGCAGCCGTGCGCGCAGCCCGCGCCCTCGATATCCCGATGGTGGGCCTGGACCTGATGGTACCCGCCGCCGACCAACCCGAGTATGTGTTTATCGAAGCCAACGAACGCGCCGGCCTGGCCAACCATGACCCGCAGCCGACTGCGGAAAAGTTTGTCGATCTGTTGTTTCCCCACAGTCAGCCGACTGCCTGATCGATCCGAACCCTAGGAGTCTTTATGAGCCGAACCATCCCAGAACCGGATCTCAACTACCTGCAAAAAGTCCTGCTGGAAATGCTCGCCATTCCCAGCCCTACCGGTTTTACCGACACCATCGTGCGCTATGTCGCCGAGCGTCTCGAAGAACTCGGCATCCCCTTTGAAATGACCCGGCGCGGCACCATCCGCGCCACGCTCAAGGGTCAAAAAAACAGCCCCGACCGTGCGGTATCTGCGCACTTGGACACCATTGGCGCCGCGGTGCGTGCGGTCAAGGACAATGGCCGCCTGAGCCTGGCACCGGTGGGTTGCTGGTCGAGCCGCTTTGCCGAAGGCAGCCGCGTCAGCCTGTTTACCGACAACGGCGTGATCCGTGGCAGCGTGCTGCCGCTGATGGCCTCGGGGCACGCGTTCAACACTGCCGTGGATGAAATGCCGGTGAGCTGGGACCACGTGGAGTTGCGCCTGGACGCCTACTGCGCGACGCGTGCCGACTGCGATTCCCTGGGGATCAGCATCGGTGACTACGTGGCGTTCGACCCACTGCCCGAATTCACCGAAAGCGGGCATATCAGCGCCCGCCACCTCGACGACAAAGCCGGCGTCGCGGCCCTGCTCGCCGCACTCAAGGCGATCATCGACAGCGGCGAACCCTTGCTGATTGACTGCCACCCGCTGTTCACCATCACCGAAGAGACCGGCAGCGGCGCCGCGGCCGCCCTGCCCTGGGACGTCAGTGAGTTTGTCGGCATCGACATTGCGCCGGTCGCCCCCGGCCAACATTCCAGCGAGCATGCGGTGAGCGTGGCGATGCAGGATTCCGGCGGGCCGTACGACTATCACCTGTCGCGACATCTGCTGCGCCTGGCTGCGGAAAACGAGCTGCCGGTGCGTCGCGACCTGTTCCGCTATTACTTCAGCGACGCCCACTCGGCGGTCACCGCCGGCCACGACATCCGCACCGCCCTGCTGGCGTTCGGCTGCGATGCGACCCATGGCTACGAACGCACCCATATCGACAGCCTGGCCGCCCTGAGCCGCCTGTTGGGCGCGTACATCCTCAGCCCGCCGGTATTTGCCAGTGATGCGCAGCCGGCCCAGGGTTCACTCGACCGCTTCAGTCATCAGATCGAGCACGAAACCCAGATGGAAAGCGACACCCGAGTGCCGTCGGTGGACAGCCTGGTCGGCCAGAAGTCCTGACGGCGGCAACGCCTGATGCTGGCAACAATGATCCCGGCGCAGTAGCATCGCCGGGATTCTCTATTTGAGGCTTGTATGCTGATTCCCTACGACGCACTTGAAGTCGACACCCTGACCCGCCTCATCGAAGACTTCGTGACCCGCGACGGCACCGACAATGGCGACGACACGCCCCTGGAAACCCGCGTACTGCGCGTGCGCCAGGCGCTGACCAAGGGCCAGGCGCTGATCGTGTTCGACCCGGAAAGCGAGCAGTGTCAGTTGATGCTCAAGCACGACGTGCCCAAGCACCTGTTTGACTGAGTGGTTTTTTCAGGGATTGGGCACGGCTACCGGATGGGTGGCGGGGCCTTGGCGTTGAAGGATTTTTTCGTAGATCTCGGTACGGTGAACGCGCACCCCGGAGGGGGCTTCGACGCCGAATTTCACTTGGCTGCCGTTTACTTCCAGGATGTGCACGGCGATGTCATCGCCGATGGAGATGACTTCGCCTATGGCGCGGCTTAAGACCAGCATGGGGTTGTCCTTTTTTCGGTGACAGGACCTTGACCATGCTCGCTTAGGCTGGGAGCGACAATGGCTTGCGGGGAAATCAGGCGGGGACTACGTGGGCAGGTAATTTGCCTGACAGACAGGGGTGGGTTTTGGGGAGTGTTGGGGGGCATATCCGTTTTTTGGGTGATGGCGGGTATTGGTTTCGCCCTTACGGCGAGTCACTTTTGAAAGGAGCCCAAAAGTAACCAAAAGGCTCTTGCCCCACCACTCGGCACCTCGCTCACGCTCGGTGTGCCCGAAAACAGGCAGCACGAAGCGGGCCGC
>NZ_JBAWDE010000388.1:0-9200 GCF_049590575.1 Pseudomonas sp. | reverse complement strand
GCACCTATGTGGATAACTTGCTGGCCGGCCAGCCGCCGAGCGACGTCACCCCGCAACTGCGCCGCACCTTGCTGGAGCTGGCGATCACCCGCAGCGACCTGCTCGAACGCCTGAGCCGCGAGCTGAGCGCGCTGCTCAACGAGTCGATCACCCTGCAACTCAACCAGAAACAACTGCTGAGCACCGCCACCACCCTGCGCGCGACGCTGGATGAGCAGATGTTCTGGATCCCCAGCAACAAGCCGCTGGACACCGAGTGGCTGGAAACCGTGCCGGCGCACCTGAGCAAGCAAGTCACCACCCTGCCCTGGGCTTCCAGCGTCAGCGAGTTGTACGACGGCCTGACCCAGCGCCCGCTGCTGTTCCTGCCGTTGCTGCTGTTGATCGGCGCGCTGCTGTGGCGCCGCAAGGCCCTGTACCAGCGCCTGAACAAAGTGCATCTGGACATCGGCCACTTCAAGCGCGACAGCCAGTGGCACACGCCGCAGGCGATTTTGATCAATATCCTGCTGGCCATGCCGGTGGCCCTGGGCCTGGCGCTGTGCGGCTACGCGCTGCAGATCGACGCCCGCGGGCAAAACGCCAACCTTGGCGCGGCCTTGCTGCAAATCGCCCAAGCCTGGCTGGTGTTCTACACCGCGTACCGCATCCTGGCGCCGGGTGGCGTGGCTGAACTGCATTTCCGCTGGGAAAAACCCCAGGTCGAATTCCTCCAGGGCTGGGTGCGCAAACTCGGGCTGGTGGTGCTGGCGCTGGTGGCCGTGGTGGCGATTGCCGAGCACCAACCGGCAGCCCTGGCCGATGACGTGCTGGGCATTGGCGTGGTACTGACCTGCTACGCATTGATGGCCTGGCTGCTCGGCCGCCTGCTGCTGAACAGCCCGACCCACGAAAAAGCCTCGCTGTTCCGCAAAGCCGTAGGCCTGGTGTTTACCGCGCTGCCCATCGCGCTGTTTATTGCCGTGTGCTTCGGCTACTACTACACCGCGCTCAAGCTCAGCGACCGGCTGATCAACACCCTGTACCTGCTGATGTTCTGGCTGGTCATCGAAGCGACGTTCGTGCGCGGCCTGGGCGTTGCCGCACGGCGCCTGGCCTACGCGCGGGCCCTGGCCAAACGCCAGGCCGCCAAGGAAGCCGGCGACGGCGAAGCAGTGATCGAAGAGCCGACCCTGGACATCGAGCAGGTCAACGAACAGTCGATGCGCCTGATCCGCCTGGCTCTGCTCGGCGGCTTTATCGCGGCGCTGTACTGGGTGTGGTCGGACCTGATCTCGGTGTTCTCGTACCTCGACAACGTCACGCTTTACGAATACACCAGCGGCACCGGCGCCAATATCAGCATGGTGCCGATCAGCATCGGCGACTTGCTCGGCGCGCTGATCATCATCGGCATTACCTTCGCGCTGGCGCGCAACCTGCCCGGTTTACTCGAAGTGCTGGTGTTGTCCAAACTGGAGCTGGCCC
The DNA here is from genome assembly GCF_049590575.1 of Pseudomonas sp. Classification (GTDB taxonomy): domain Bacteria; phylum Pseudomonadota; class Gammaproteobacteria; order Pseudomonadales; family Pseudomonadaceae; genus Aquipseudomonas. The sequence goes on along the minus strand of NZ_JBAWDE010000388.1, from coordinate 7,733 downwards.
AAGGCAGCGCCTATGCCACCACGACCTTGCTGTCCTATGTGATTGCCGGCGTGGGCTTTGTCTCGACCCTGTCGACCCTCGGCGTAAGCTGGGACAAGTTGCAATGGCTGGTCGCGGCGCTGTCGGTGGGGTTGGGCTTTGGCATGCAGGAGATCTTCGCCAACTTTATTTCCGGCATCATGATCCTGTTCGAGCGCCCGGTGCGCATCGGCGACACCATCACCATCGGCAACCTGTCGGGCACGGTGAGCAAGATCCGCATACGCGCGACCACCATCACCGACTTCGACCGCAAAGACATCATTGTCCCGAACAAGACGTTTATTACCGGGCAACTGATCAACTGGTCGCTGACCGACACCATCACCCGCGTCACCCTGAAACTGGGTGTGGACTACGGCTCCGACCTGGATTTGGTGAAGGAATTGCTGCTCAAGGCCGCCAGGGAAAACCCACGCGTACTGAAGGAGCCGGAACCCCACGTGTACTTCCTCAACTTCGGCGAAAGCACCCTCGACCACGAACTGCGCATGCACGTGCGCGACCTGGGCGACCGTAACCCGGTGCTGGACGAGGTCAACCGCTACATCAACCGTGAATTCAAGAAACAGCACATCAACATCTCGTTCCGGCAGATGGAGGTGTACCTCAAGAACATGCACGGTCAGGAATACAAACTGGTGCCGGTCGAAGATGATCGCAAGACCATCGCCGGGGCGGTAGCCGAGCAGGACGCCCCCGAGCCGCCAGCCGGTAAAGTCGAGGATGCGCCGGAACCACCGCCGAGCAAACTCGACTAAACCTTCTATCCCCAGCAGAATGCTCGGACATTCTGCTGGAGATGGCCGGTGAAAGCCCTCGACGAACTGACCTTCGACAACCGCTTCGCACGCCTGGGCGGCGCGTTCTCAACCCACGTACTGCCCGAGCCCCTCGACGCGCCGCGCCTTGTCGTCGCGAGCAACGCCGCCATGGCCCTGCTTGATCTCGACCCGGCAGTGGCGCAAACGCCGGTATTCGCCGAGTTGTTCAGCGGGCACAAGCTGTGGGCCGAAGCCGAGCCGCGGGCGATGGTCTATTCAGGGCATCAATTCGGCGGCTACACCCCGCAACTGGGCGACGGCCGTGGGTTGTTGCTGGGCGAGGTGTACAACGAGGCCGGCGAGCATTGGGACCTTCACCTCAAAGGCGCCGGGCTCACGCCTTACTCGCGCATGGGCGATGGCCGCGCGGTGCTGCGTTCTTCGATTCGCGAGTTTCTGGCCTCCGAAGCGCTGCATGCACTGGGCATCCCCAGCAGCCGCGCCTTGTGCGTGATCGGTTCCGATACGCCGGTGTGGCGCGAGAAACAGGAACGCGGCGCGATGGTGCTGCGCCTGGCCCACAGCCATATCCGCTTCGGGCATTTCGAATATTTCTACTACACCAAGAAGCCCGAGCAGCAGGCGGAACTGGCCGAGCACGTGCTGTCACTGCACTACCCCGCGTGCAAGGAACAGCCCGAGCCCTACCTGGCGATGTTCCGCGAAATCGTCGAGCGCAATGCCGAGATGATTGCAAAATGGCAGGCCTATGGTTTCTGCCACGGCGTGATGAACACCGACAACATGTCGATCCTCGGCATCACCTTCGACTTCGGGCCTTTCGCGTTCCTCGACGACTTCGACGCGCACTTTATCTGCAACCATTCGGACCATGAAGGCCGTTACTCCTTCAGCAACCAGGTACCGATCGGCCAGTGGAACCTCAGCGCGCTGGCCCAGGCGCTCACGCCGTTTATCAGCGTCGACGCGTTGAAAGAGGCCCTGGGCCTGTACCTGCCGCTGTACCAGGCGCACTACCTGGACCTGATGCGCCGCCGACTCGGGCTCACCACCGCCGAAGACGACGACCAGCCATTGGTGGAGCGTCTGCTCAAACTGATGCAGAACAGCGGCGTGGATTACACGCTGTTCTTCCGCCGCCTGGGCGACGAATCGGCCGCGCTGGCCGTGGCGCGCTTGCGCGATGATTTTGTCGATATGGCCGGCTTTGATGCCTGGGCCGAACGCTACAAGGCCCGCGTCGCGCGAGACGGCGCTGGCACCGAAGCAGAACGCCGCGAACGCATGCACGCGGTCAACCCGCTGTACATCCTGCGCAACTATCTGGCGCAAAACGCCATCGCCGCTGCCGAGTCCGGCGATTACAGCGAAGTGCGGCGGTTGCATGAAGTGCTGAGCAAACCGTTTGAAGAGCAGACGGGGATGGAGCAATACGCCCAGCGGCCGCCGGATTGGGGCAAGCATCTGGAGATCAGCTGTTCGTCGTAAAGCCTCAGATAAAGGTTTCCACCGACACGCCGAACCGCTCCGCCAGCCAACGAATCTGCCGCACGTTGAGCTGGCGCTTGCCGCTCAACACCTCAGATACGACCGACTGCGCGCCGACCCCAGGCAGGTCGCTCTGGGTGAGATTATGTTCGCGCATCATATAGCGCAGCACATCAACACCAGTGGCGACGGGCATTGGGCGGTGTGCATGGTCGTAGGCTTCGATCCAGTCGCTGAGGATGTCCACCAGGCTCATGAGCGGGCTGTCTTCGTTTTCGCCGATCAGGCTTAACAACTCGTCCAGACCCAGCACCAGCGCATCGTAGTCTGCTTCATTTTCTGGTTTGCGCATCACCGGCGAAACGAACTGCCAGTGTTCGGCCGCTATTCGCATAAGCGCGCTCATCGGATTTTTTCCTTCCATTTATCTTTCTCGTAATCGCGATGATCAAGCAGGTGCTTGATGTAAACGCGCTGCGCCCGATACTCCACGCAAGCAATCAACCTCAGCTTGTTGCCGCCAATATCGAATACGTGAAAATCCCCGACCTTATCCGTGGTCGGAAACATGGTTTTCATCGCTGCGAAGTCCTTGGGGGCATTTCGCTTCATGACTCGATACCACTGGTCCAAAGCCGTTGCTGTACGTGGCCACTTTTCCTTTGCTTCCCAGATCCTTTTCTCGCTGATCACTCGCATGCAACATCCTTATCGCATCTTGCTATGAAGGTTAAACCCGTATCCCGAATATCGCAATTTGCTATAGCGGCAAACAGACCAATGGCTCAAAACAAAACGTGCTCTACCAGCCTAGATAGGCAAGCACACATCAGCACGGGCGAAACTGTGAGTGGATAAGTCGCCTCTCCACGCCTTGATAAACCCCGGGCCCGACTCCAAATACACTCCATTGGCCATACCCAAGGAGCCCCCCATGTCCGAACCGCTCGTCATCCCTTGCCCACATTGCAACGGCCTCAACCGCATTCCCGGCGAACGCCTGGCTGATGCGCCCAAATGCGGGCGGTGCAAGCAGCCGGTCTTGTTGAACAAGCCTTTTGAACTGAAGCAAGGCGACTACGCCAGCCAGATCAAGGGCGACCTGCCGTTGCTGGTGGATGTGTGGGCCGAGTGGTGCGGGCCGTGCAAGTCGTTTGCGCCGGTGTTCGAGCAGGCGGCTGGACAGTTGGAGGGCAAGTGCCGGTTGGCCAAGCTCGACAGCGAGGCCAACCAGCAACTGTCGGCGCAGTTGGGAATTCGCTCGATTCCCAGTTTGATTCTGTTCAAGAACGGCCGCGAAGTGGCGCGCCAGAGCGGGGCGTTTCCGTTGCCGCAGTTGATGAGCTGGTTGCGTAGCCAGGGCCTCTAACCCGACCTCAAGAACGCTGTGGGCAAAATGTGGGAGGGGGCTTGCCCCCTCCCACATTGGAACCAGGTTGTCCTGGGGTCACGCGTTTTCCAGCAGGTTATGCAACTCCACAAACTGCTGCGTCAGCTTGTGCCGTGGGTCCAGGTGGATCAGCGGCTTATTCTCCTGGTGCGATTCGCGCATGCGCACCGAGCTGGCGAGGTACACCGGCAGTACCGGCAGGCCTTCGGCAATCAACTCATCGAGCATCTGCTGCGGCAGGCTTGCCCGCGCCTGGAACTGGTTGACCACAATGCCTTCCACTTCCAGGCCTTCGTTGTGGTCCTCCTTCAATTCTTCGATCTCAGCCAGCAGCCCATACAGGGCCTGGCGCGAGAAGCTGTCGCAATCGAAGGGGATCAGCACACGATCAGCGGCAATCAATGCCGAAACCGCGTAAAAATTCAGTGCGGGCGGGGTATCGAGATAAATCCGGTCGTAGTCCTCGCTCAATTCATCCAGCAGCTTTCGCAGCTTGTTGATCTTGTGCTTGGCCTCAAGCTTGGGCTGCAGGTCAGCCAACTCGGCGGTGGCGGTGATGACGTGCAGGTTGTCGAACGGCGTTTCATAGATATCCACGCGATTCTTCTTCGAAAACGGCCCGGACGACAGGGTCTGCTTGAAGAATTCGGCAATGCCCATCGGGATATCGTCGCCGGTCAGCCCGGTGAGGTACTGGGTTGAGTTGGCTTGCGCATCGAGGTCCACCAACAGGGTTCGATAGCCTTCACTGGCGCTGACCGCCGCCAGGTTGCAGGCGATGCTGGACTTGCCAACGCCACCTTTCTGATTGAACACCACACGCCGCATGGAAAAACCTCCGTGTATCAATGAATGTCCGAGTGTAGAGGGCAAAAGCGCCTGTTAGCTACCTCGTTCATCCATGCACTGCTGCATTAAAAACGGCCTGTAGTACGACACATACATCAAATCAGGAAGGGTCCGACAGCCCCGCCAGGTCCCCGGTGACGGACAATCTGTAAATCTTTCGGACTATTTTGTAATTGACCTTGGACAAACCTTTACCAAAGTTTGCTAGAACCCCGCGGCACCCGGATAATGCGCGCCATTCGGCTACTGCTCCCTGTCCCGGTATTCGGGGCCAACGGCCGCACATGGAAGCCCGCAGGGGCGGGAAATCTTCTCAGTGATCACTTTCAACATCGCCCAATGGCGCGCGTGGGCCCCTGGCCTCGAAAGCGCGGAAGACTGGCACGCCTGGTGCCGGAACCCGGTGTTGCTGCCCGCCAGCGAAGCGTCCCCCGATGTGTCATTCCTGCCGGCCATGCAGCGCCGGCGCTTGAGCCGCCTGGCGCGCATGGCCTTCAGCGTGGGCTGGCCACTGGCAGAAGGCCTGCAGGACTTGCCGCTGGTGTTTATTTCGCGGCATGGCGAAACCCCGCGCACCCTCGACATCCTGAGTGACCTGGCCAACGACCAGCCGCTGTCGCCGACCCAATTCAGCTTGTCGGTGCATAACGCGGTCATTGGCCTGTGGTCGATCTTGCGCAATGAAACCGCCGAAATGACCGCCCTCGCCGCTGCCGGCGATGGGCTGGAGCATGGGATGCTCGAAGCCGCCGCGCTGCTCAACGAAGGCGCCCCAGCCGTTTTGCTGGTGATCACCGAGGAACACCCTCCCGAGGCCTATGCCAGCTGGATCGTCGATGTGCCCTTCCCCTATGCCCTGGGCCTGTTGCTGACGCCGGGCGACGAGTGGCAGTTGGAACTAAACAGCGCCACTGTCCAACTCAGTCAAACCCAGTGGCCACACGCACTGAACCTGCTGCGCACCCTGCTCACTGAACAGGTCGCCTGCCAACATGCCTGGAAGAACCGCGTATGGAACTGGCAACGCAAGCCCTGACCGATAAACCCCGGGACGCCTACTACTGGCGCCTGTTCGCCACCGCTGCCAGCTTTGCGCTGTTCGGCTTCGGAGGGCTGTGCCTGCGATTGCTGGTGTTTCCCCTGCTCAGTTGCCTGCCGGGGGACGCGGCCAGCCATCGGCGCCGCGCGCGCCATACGATCAGTTGGTTGTTCTGGTTCTTTATTCGCCTGATGCAGCGCGCCGGGGTGCTGACCTACAGCGTCGAAGGCGCGGAAAACCTCGGTCGCCCGGGCCAGATGATTATTGCCAACCACCCGTCGCTGATCGACGTGGTGTTTTTGATCGGCCTGGTGCGCCAGGCCAACTGCGTGGTCAAGCAGAGCCTGTGGCAAAACCCCTTCACCCGCGGCCCGGTACGGGATGCAGGGTATATCAGCAACGACGGCAGCGCCGAAATGCTCGATGCCGCCGCAGACGCCCTGCGCGGCGGCCAGACCCTGATCATTTTTCCGGAAGGCACCCGCACCACACCCGGCGCGGCGCCTGCCTTTCATCGCGGGGCCGCCGCCATTGCGCTGCGTGGTGCGACAATCATCACCCCCGTGGTGATCAAGGTCAGCCCCACCACCCTGACCAAGGCCGACCCCTGGTATCGCATCCCAAAACGCCGCGTGCACTTCAGTTTGCGCGTGGGTGCCGATATAGAACCACAGGCCTTTGCCGCACTGGGGCCCGCGCCCCAGGCCTCGCGCAAGCTCAACGATTACCTGCACCACTATTTTACTAAGGAGCTCGCCGAAGATGAGCGACCAACAACGCCTTGAGCACGACATAAAGACGCTGATCATCGAGGCCCTGGGCCTGGAAGACATCAGCGCCGACGACATCGGCAGCGAACAAACCCTGTTCGGCGAAGGCCTGGGCTTGGATTCGGTCGACGCCCTGGAACTGGGCCTGGCGATCCAGAAAAAGTACGGCATCAAAATCGATGCCGACGCCAAGGACACCCGCAATCACTTCACCAACGTGGCCAGCCTTGCGGCGTTCGTCACGGCCAGACAGGCAGCTTGAGACCGGACCATGCAAACTCGTGACGATATTTTCAACACCCTGCGCGATGCCTTGGTGGAACTGTTTGAACTGCCCCCGGAGCGCGTCACCCTCGACGCCAACCTGTACCAGGACCTGGAAATCGACAGCATCGATGCCGTGGACCTGATCGACCATATCAAGCGCCAGACCGGCAAGAAGATCGCAGCCGAAGAGTTCAAGGCCGTGCGCACCGTCAACGACGTGGTTGAGGCGGTGTACCGTCTGGTCACGCCGGCCGCATGAGCCGCCTGATCGGCCTTGGCCTGTTGCTGGCAGGGCTGCTGTACCCCTTTGCGGTGTATTACGGCACCGAGCACTTTGCGCCGTGGCAATTCGGCCTGTTGCTCGGCAGCCTGTGGCTGTTGCGCGCGTTGACCGCCGCACGCCGCCCCGGCAGCCGCTGGATGGCGGTGGCGGTGATCGTGTTCTGCCTGCTGCTGGCCTGGTTCGACAACCCGCACCTGTTGCGCTGGTACCCGAGCCTGGTCAGCGCGTTCATGTTGGCGCTGTTCGGCCTGAGCCTGAAATACGGCCCGCCGATGGTCGAGCGCCTGGCGCGCATGACCGAGCCGGACCTGCCACCGAGCGCCGTTGTGTATACGCGCCAGGTCACCGTGGTGTGGAGCGTGTTTTTTCTGTGTAATGGCCTGCTCGCCGCCGCCCTCACCCTGTGGGCGCCGCTGAGCTGGTGGACGTTGTACAACGGCCTGATCGCCTACGGGCTGATGGGGCTGTTGTTTGCCGTGGAATGGCTGGTACGACAAAGGGTTCGAGGCCGCGTATGAATGGGTTGAAACTTGAGCACGTGTTGCTCGAGCCGCTGGAACAGCGTTTGGTCACCACCGAGCCTGCAATGAATCACGCCCAGCTGTGGGCCCACGCCTTGAGCCTGGCCGCGGGCCTGCAAGCGCGTGGCATCAAGCGCGTGGCCGTGCACCTGGAAGACGCCGGCCTGCTGGCGATTGCCCTGCTGGGCGCCTGGCGTGCCGGGGTCAGCGTGCTGCTGCCCGCCGACCTGCAACCCCAGACCCGCCAACGCTGGGACACCGCCGTGGACGCCTGGCTGATCGACGCCGGCGACCTCGACGCG